>JBDSLQ010000121.1:0-5282 GCA_039916285.1 Caldimonas sp. | reverse complement strand
AGCATGTGCATCGCGTAGCCGTGGGCGACGCGCTCGGCCTCGACCCAGCCTTGCGCCAGGCGCATCCGTTCCGCCTTGAAGCGCTTTCTCGCCCACCAGTTCATGCCGAGCTTGGCGTAGAAATAGTCGCGGTCGCCGAGGTCCTTCTGGCCGGTCTCGAGCTTGATCGCCTTCTGCGTGATCGAGCCGAAGTGATGCAGCAGCGCAGCGCCGACGGTGCCGACAGGGACGCCGTTGCGCTGGCAGCGCACGAGGTACTCGACGTCCTCGCGGCCGCCGAGGCGGCGGTCGGTGTCGAGAAAGCCGATCGACTCGAACACCTTCTTGCGCACGGCGAAGCAGACGCCGTGGAACCAGCCGGGCCGGAGCGTCCCGCCCATCGCGGCAACGAACGCGGCGGCGTGCGCCTCGAAGTCGTAGTCGAGGGCGCCCTCGGCAAGCGCCGGGCTGACGACGTCGAGCTGGTGCTTCTCCGCGGCGTCGAGCATCGCGTCGATGGCGCGCGCACTGACCAGCACGTCGTTGTTGAGGAGGACGACCCAGTCGCTCGAGGCCAGCAGCGCGCCCTGCGTCCAGGCACCGCCGCAGCCGAGGTTGACGGCGTTACGCACCGAGCGGAACTCAGGGTGGGCGGCCAGCCATTGCGGCGTCTCGTCGCCGCTGCCGTTGTCGATGACGAGGATCGCCTCGGCCGGGGTGCCGTTCGCGAGCAAGCTCTCGACGCATTGCTTTGTGTAGCGCAGCTCGTTCAGGACCGGGATGACGACGACGTATCGCATCGCGCGTCGAAGGCCTCAGCCCTTGGCGCGCGGCACGCGGCCCATCAGGTAGAACTCGTCGTTCGGCCGCATCGAGCTGACGTTGGCGATCCGGTTCGACAAACCGAAGAGCGCGGCGATGCCGGCGATGTCCCAGGCGTCTTCGTCGTCGAAGCCGTGCTCGCGCAGCGCCGCGAAGTCTGCGTCGACTACGAGGTGGGACTGGCTCGTCACCTTCACCGCGAAGTCGAGCATGGCGCGCTGGCGCGGCGTGATGTCGGCCTTGAGGGGATTGACCGCGACCTGATCGGCGACCAGCGGGCTCTTCTCGTAGATGCGCAGGAGCGCACCATGGGCGACGACGCAGTAGAGGCAATGGTTGATGCCGCTCGTCGCGACGATGATCATTTCCTTGTCGCCCTTGCTGAGGCCCGACTCGCGCAGCAGCAGCGCATCGTGGTACGCGAAGAAGGCGCGGAACTCGGCCGGGCGGTGCGCGAAGGCGAGGAAGACGTTGGGAACGAAGCCCGCCTTCTCCTGGACCTCGAGGATCTTCTGTCGGATGTCATCGGGCAGGCCGTCGAGGGCGGGAACGGGAAAGCGGCTGATCGGCCGGGACGCCGTCGCTGCGGAAGGAGAGGGAACGGCCATGGTCAGCTCCTGAACTGCAAGGCGTGCAGACGCGCGTACAAGCCCCGGGCGGCGATCAGCTCCGAGTGGCTGCCCGACTCGACCACGCGGCCGGCGTCGATGACGACGATGCGGTCGGCGCGCTCGATCGTCGACAGCCGGTGCGCGATGACCAGACTGGTTCGGCCCTTCATCAGCCGCTCGAGCGCCTGCTGGACGAGACGCTCCGATTCCGAGTCCAGCGCAGACGTGGCCTCGTCGAGGATCAGGATCGGCGCGTTCTTGTAGATCGCGCGGGCGATCGCCAGGCGTTGCCGCTGCCCGCCCGAGAACTCGCCGGCGTTGTGGCCGACGACGGTGTCGAGACCCTCGGGCAGCGACTCCGCGAACTCGAGCAGGTTCGCGCTCGCGAGCGCGGCGCGGATCCGTTCGCGATCCTCGCCTTCGGCAACGCTCGCGCCGAGGGAGACGTTCGCCGCCACGGTGTCGTTGAAAAGAACGACGTCCTGGCTGACCATCGCGAACTGACGGCGCAGCGCGGCAACGCTCCACTCGGCGAGGGGATGGCCGTCGAGCAGAACGGTCCCGGCGCTCGCTTCGAAGAAGCGCGGCAGCAGGTTGACGAGCGTCGTCTTGCCGGCGCCCGACGGTCCGACCAGGGCGACCGTCTCCCCGGCGCGAAGCTCGAGATCGACGCTGTCGAGGGCCGCCGCCTGCCCGTTGCGGTAGCGCAGGCTCACGCCGCGCAGCTCGACATGGCCGGCGCTCCGGCCCGGATCGAAGCTGCCGCCGCGCTCGGGGAGGCTGGCGTCGATCAGGGCGACGCCCTTGTCGAGCGCGGCCAGGCCGCGCGTGATCGGCCCGGCGAGCTCGGAGAGGTGCTTGATCGGTGGCACGAGTTGCAGCATCGCGACGATGAAGGCGACGAAGCTTCCGACCGAGTTGCCGCCGTGGCTGCTTTGCCAGAGCGCGGCGACGATGACCATGGCGAGCGCGCACGAGGCCAGGACCTGGGTGATGGGCGATCCCGCGGCGGCAGCGACGGCCGACTTCATCGTCAGCCGGCGCAAGGCATCGCTTGCACGCTCGAAGCGCGACGCCTGCGACGGCTCCGCACCGTGCAGGCGAACGCTGCGCCAGGCCAGGACGTTCTCCTCGACCACGTAGGCGAGCTCGTCGACCGACTGCTGTCCGGCAATGGCGAGGCGGTGCAGCCGGCGGCTGAACCTGCGCATCACGTAGGCGACGGCGGGGAGGAGAACGGCAACGAAGATGGTCAGCTGCCAGTTGAGCCAGACCAGGTAGGCCAGGAGGGCGACGAAGCGAAGGGTGTCGCCGACGAGGCTCTGCACCGAATAGACGAGCTGGGTAGCGCCGTTCTGGACCTCGAAGGTCAGGGTGTTGACGAGGTTGCTGGCGGTGTTGCGGGTGAAGAGCAGCGGCTCGGCGTCGAGGACGCGCTGGAACATCGCCTTCCTCATCGTCTGGGTGCCGCGATTGGCCGCCCACGCGAGGCCGTACTGGGAAACGAAGCCGGCGAGGCCGCGGATCACGGTCAGGCCGATCACCGCCACCGGCACCAGCCAGAGCGGGAAGGCGTTCTGCTTCATGCCGTCGTCGAGGAGCACCTTGAGCAGCGCCGGGATCGCCGGCTCGGTCGCGGCGGCGACGAGGGCGCCGGCGAAGGCGAGCAGGAAGCCGCGCCGGGTGCCGGCGAAGAACGGGGCGATCCGGCGCAGCCGCTCGCCCAGGCGGCGCCGGGCGACCTCGCCCGGCAGGCCCGCCAGGTCGTCGCCCGCCGCCGCTGCCGCCGGCGTGTCGGGCGCGGGCATGGGCGTTGCCGTGGAGGGGGAGCCGGCCGGCGAAGCGGCTCGATCGGCCGTGGCCGGCGTGTCGATGCTCGCCGGTATCGTCATGCAGGGAACTCCGGGCGCTGCGGCGGACTCTGCATGAACATGAGCTTCACGTATTTGTAGTAGGCATACTCCGCGTTGTAGATCGCAAGCATCAATCCGTGCCGACCATCGAGGAATCCGAGCTTCAGCAAGTACGTGCGCACGAAAGCGAACAGGCCGTGCGCGATCGCCTTCGCCAGGCTCGCCGTGTGGCCGCGCAAGTGCATGTCGCGGGCACTGCCGCTCGAGTAGCGGTCGAGCTTCTCGAGGACGTCGTGGACGTCGGGGTAGCTGAGGTGAACCAAGCTCTCGTCCAGGTTTCCGACCGGGCCGTCGACCGTCATGTGGGCGTGCAGGAAATCGTCGGTGAATCCCGACTTGGTGCGCCGGCCGAGCCTGAGCGTGCGGTCGGGGCGCCAGCCGCCGTGGCGCATGACCTTGCCGCAGAACTCCGACCAGCGCGGGATGCGGTAGCCGTCGTGCCTTGCGCTGGCGATCGCCGCGGCGATCTCGGCCTGCAGTGCCGGCGTGATGCGCTCGTCGGCGTCGAGCGAGAGAACCCACTCGCTCCGGGCGAGCGAAAAACCGCGCGCGACCTGCGGCCCGTAGCCCGGCCAGTCGGTCACGGTGACGCGCGCCCCGGCTGCCGCGGCGATCGCCGCGGTGCGGTCGGTGCTGCCGGAATCGAGCACCAGTATTTCATCCGCGAATGCCGCGCTGGCGATGCATGCGCCGATCCGCGCGGCCTCGTTCTTGGCGACGATGACCACCGCAAGCGAGTCGTTCTGGCGCATGTCGTGGGCGGTCGTGGGGCGGGGAAGACGATCTCGGCGACGGTGTGACGCGAATGGCGCTCTTCTCTTCCTCATTGTCCCAGATTCGTTTTTCGCGCCGAGCCGCTTGGGCGGCGCTGCTCGTGCTCGCGGCGCTGCCGGCGGCGGCCCAGTTCCGGGTCGAGATCTCGGGCGTCGGCGCGACCCAGCTGCCGATCGCCGTCGTCCGCTTCCGCGACGAGGACAAGACCGGCCAGTCGCCCTCGGCGATCATCCGCGCCGACCTCGAGAGGAGTGGCGCCTTTCGCATCGTCGACACGCAGTCGACGAGCTTCGACGAGAGCGCGCGCCCTGAGATGACGCAGTGGCGCGCGCGCGCTGCCGACGCCCTCGTCGCCGGCTCGGTGACGCGCCTCGCCGATGGCCGCTACGACATCCGCTTCAAGCTCTGGGACGTCGTCAAGGGCAGCGAGCTCGGTGGCCAGAGCAGCGCCGTCGAGGCTGGGGACCTTCGCCTCGCCGCGCACCGCATCGCCGACTTCATCTACGAGAAGCTCACCGGCGAGAAAGGCGTGTTCTCGACCCGCATCGCCTACGTCACGCGCTCGGGCGCGCGCCACACGCTGCGCGTCGCCGATGCCGACGGCGAGAACGGCCAGGTCGCGCTCAACAGCGGCCAGCCGATCATCTCGCCGGCGTGGTCGCCGAACGGCAGAGAGCTCGCGTACGTCTCGTTCGAGCGCCAGAAGGCGGTCGTCTTCGTCCACAACGTCGCCAGCGGCGAGCGCCGCGCGATCGCCGACTTCCGCGGCTCGAACAGCGCGCCGGCGTGGGCGCCCGACGGCGAGCGCCTCGCGGTCACGCTCTCGCGCGAGGGCGGCTCGCAGCTGTTCTCGATCGGCAGGAACGGCGGCGATCCGCGCCGGCTCGCGTCGAGCCCGGCCATCGACACGGAGGCCGAATACAGCAGCGACGGGCGCTGGCTCTACTTCACGAGCGACCGTGGCGGCTCGCCGCAGATCTATCGCATGGCCGCGGCCGGGGGCAGCGCCGAGCGGGTCACCTTCAGCGGCAGCTACAACATCAGCCCGGCGGTCAGCCCGGACGGGCGCACGCTCGCCTACGTCACGCGCGCGGGCAACGCGTTTCGCCTCGTCGTCCTCGACCTCTCGACCCCGGGCGCGCAGCCGCAGCCGATCACCGAGACGAGCGACGACGAGCATCCG
>JBDSLQ010000120.1:0-2708 GCA_039916285.1 Caldimonas sp. | reverse complement strand
AAGCGTGCCTCGAGCCAGGCCGCGATCGCGGCGTTGTCGGTCAGGAGCAGGCCGTCGTCGGTGCGCAGCGCCGGCACGGTGCAGTGCGGGTTCACGCTCCGGAACGCTTCGCCGAGCTGCTCGCCCGCGCGCAGGTCGATGTCGACCGTGTCGTGGCGGACGCCCTTCTCGGCGAGCAGGATGCGGGCGCGGCGCGGGCTCGGCGCCGTGCTGCAGTCGTACAGGGTCATCGTCATGGTGATGCCTTCGCAGCAAGGAATGTCTCGCTCGGCTCAGCTCTCGGGCGACAGCTTGTCCTGGGTTCGGGTGTCGAAGTCGCTCGCGTCGTGGCGCTCGTGCAGCTGGCTCGCCGGCTGACCGAAGGTGCGGTTGACCAAGCGGCCGCGCCGCACGGCCGGGCGCGCGGCGATCGCATCGGTCCAGCGCAGGACGTTTGCGTACTCCTGCACCTGGAGGAACTCGCCCGACCCGTAGAGCTGCCCCTTGGCGAGAGCGCCGTACCAGGGCCAGACGGCGATGTCGGCGAGCGTGTATTCGGCGCCCGCCAGGAACGGGCTTTCGGCGAGGCGGCGATCGAGGACGTCGAGCTGGCGCTTGACCTCCATCGCGTAGCGGTCGATGGCGTACTCGATCTTGCTCGGCGCATAGGCGTAGAAGTGGCCGAAGCCGCCGCCGAGGAAGGGCGCGCTGCCCATTTGCCAGAACAGCCACGACAGGCACTCGGCGCGCTCCTGCCCGCCGGCGGGCACGAAGGCGCCATCAAACTTCTCGGCGAGATAAAGAAGGATCGCGCCCGACTCGAAGACGCGCACGGGCGCCGTCACGCTCCGATCCAGCAGGGCCGGGATCTTCGAGTTCGGGTTGACGGCGACGAAGCCGCTGCCGAATTGAGCGCCATCGTTGATCCGGACCAGCCAGGCGTCGTACTCGGCGCCGGCATGGCCGAGCGCGAGCAGCTCTTCGAGCATCACCGTCACCTTGACGCCGTTCGGAGTGCCGAGCGAATAGAGCTGCAGCGGATGGCGCCCCACCGGCAGCTCCGCGTCGTGCGTGGGCCCCGCGACGGGACGGTTGATGCTGGCGAAGCGGCCGCCGTTTGCCTTGTTCCAGGACCAGACCGCGGGTGGCACGTAGCCGAAGGGTTCGTCCATGGCGCCGACGATAGGCCAAAAGAAACCCGCCTTTGTAGACTCGACCGCTTCGACTGCTTCGACCACGTTCCTCGGACCCACGCATGCGCACCTCTCGCTCTGTCGCCCACCCCCTTCGGCCCCTGATCGTCGCGGCCTCGATCGCGGCGTCGCCGCTCGCCGCCGTGGCGCAGGACGCGCCGCTGCCGCGCGCCGCTGCCGCGCAGGTCGGCTTCTCCGACGCGGGCCTGGCGCGCATCGATTCCTTCTTCGAGCGCGAGATCCGGAGCAAGCGCGTGCCCGGCGCGGTGGTCGGCATCGCGCGCGAGGGCAAGCTCGTCTACTACAAGGCCTTCGGCGTCCTCGATCCCGCGAAGGGCACGCCGATGCCGCTCAACGCGATCTTCGGGCTGGCCTCGATGACCAAGCCGATGACCGCCGTCGGCGTGCTCGCCCTGACGCAGGAAGGGCGGCTGCCGCTGCACAGCTCGCTGGCCGACCTCTATCCCGGCTTCGCGACGATGAAGGTGGCTGTCAGGAAGGCCGACGGCAGCATCGACTACGAAGCGCAGAAGCGGCCGATCAGGATCCAGGACCTGCTGCGCCACACGGCCGGGCTCACCTACCCGGGCCGGGCCGACAGCAGCGGGGCCGTCAGCAACCTCTATCCGAACGGCGAGGCGCTGGCGAAGATGGCGTCGGCGGCCGAGTACGTCGATGCCATCACCAAGCTGCCGCTGGTCTACCAGCCCGGCACCGTGTTCGAGTACAGCCAGTCGTTCGACGTGCTGAGCGCGGTGGTCGAGAAGGTCGCCGGCAAGACGCTCGGCGCGCACCTCGACGCGACGATCTGGAAGCCGCTGGGCATGGTCGACACGACGTTTCGCGTGCCCGCCGACAAGCGCGATCGCATCGCCCGGCCCTTTGCCGCCAGCCCGCTGGACGGCCGCCCGCAGCGCCTCACGACGATCGAGATCGACTCGGCCTTCGAGTGCGGCGGCGCGTGCGCCAAGGGCACGGTCGGCGACTACCTGCGCTTCGGCCAGATGCTCCTCGACGGCGGTGAGCTCGAGGGGCAGCGCGTCCTCGGCCCGCAGATGGTCCAGCTGATGACGAGCAACCACCTCGGCAAGGACATCGTCAACCGCGTCGCCAACGTCGAGCCGCACCGCGACGGCTACGGTTTCGGATTCGGCGTCGCGGTGCGGGTCGAGCCCGGGCTGGCGTCGGTGCCCGGCAACGCCGGCGAGTACAGCTGGAACGGGGCCTTCGGCACCGGATTCTTCGCCGACCCGAAGGCGCGGCTGGTCGTCGTGTTCGGAACGGCCGCCCCCGGCGAACTGAGGAAGTACTACCGGGAGCAGGTGCAGGACCTGGTGTATGGCGCGATGACGCGCTGAGCGAAGCGCCGTCCCGGCGCAACCGCGGTCGCCCTGGAGCGGCCGGCCATTGGCATGCCATGATGGCTCTCGAAAGGAGAGCGCTGTGGACCAGCCGTCGCCGGCCCTGGATTTCTTCAACCCCTACGCCCACGGCTTCGCGCGGGTCGCGGTGGCGGTGCCGCGAATGCGCGTCGCC
>JBDSLQ010000119.1:0-13372 GCA_039916285.1 Caldimonas sp. | reverse complement strand
GCCGTGGTCATCGGTCTTTGGACGAGAAGGTTTTCTAGTAATGTCGGGTCGATGAGCCGACCCCTCGCCGCCCAGCTGTCCGACCTCGTCAACCAGATTAGCACGATCATTGTCGGCAAGCGGCCGCAGATCGAGGACTGCGTCGCCTGCCTCCTTGCCGGCGGCCACCTCCTGATCGAAGACGTTCCCGGCGTCGGCAAGACGACGCTGGCGCACGCGATCGCGGTCTCGCTCGGCCTGAAGTTCTCGCGCACCCAGTTCACCGCCGACCTGATGCCCTCGGACCTCATCGGCGTCAGTGTCTACGAGCGCACGCGCGAGGCGTTCGTCTTCCATCCCGGGCCGGTGTTCGCCCACGTGCTGCTCGCCGACGAGATCAACCGCGCCGGGCCGAAGACGCAGAGCGCGCTGCTCGAGGCGATGGAGGAGCACCAGGTCACCGTCGAAGGCGAGACGCGCGCCCTGCCCGTGCCCTTCTTCGTCATCGCCACGCAGAACCCGACCGACCAGCTCGGCACCTATCCCCTGCCAGAGTCGCAGCTCGACCGCTTCCTGATGTGCATCACACTCGGCTACCCCGACAGGAAGAGCGAGCGCGAGCTGCTCGTCGGAGGCGACCGGCGCGAGGCGATCGGCCGCCTGGCCCACGTCATGACGCCGGCCGAGCTGAGCGCGGCGCAGCAATCGGTGCAAGCGATTCATGCGTCGGACGCCTTGCTCGACTACCTGCAGGCGCTGATCGCGGCGACGCGTTCCGGCGCCTGGTTCGTCGAGGGCCTGTCGCCGCGCGCCGGCGTCGCCGTGCTGCGCGCGGCGCGGGCGCGCGCCCTGCTCGGCGGCCGGGATTACGTCGCTCCCGACGACATCCAGTACGTGCTGCCGCAGACCATCGCGCACCGCCTCGTGCCGATCGCCGGCGCAGGGCGCGGCCGCAACGAGCAGGTGCGGGCGATGATCGAGGCGGTGGCATTGCCGTGAACGCCCAAGCGCTCGTCGCGCCGTGGAACGTGCGGGCGCGCGTGCGCGGCTGGCTGACCTCCCGGCTGCCGCGCACCGACACCCAGCTCCTGACCCAGGGCAACATCTACATCCTGCCGACGCGCGCCGGCTGGATGTTCGGGCTGACCCTGATCGTGCTGCTGCTCGCCTCGGTCAACTACCAGCTCAACCTCGGCTATGCGCTGACATTCCTGCTCGCCGGCAGCGGCATCGTCTCGATGCACATCACCCACGGCACGCTGCGCGGGCTGACGCTGCACCTGCGGCCGGTCGCGCCGGCGTTCGCGGCCAGCCCGGCGGTGCTCGACGTCGTCATGTCGAGCCCGTCGTCGCCGCGCTTCGGCATCGGCCTGCGCGTGCTCGACGCGCCTCCTTCGACGCTGGCGTGGACCAACGTCCCGGCCGGCGGCCAGGCGACGGCGCACGTAAGCTTCGTTCCCGCGGCGCGCGGCCGCCACGACGTGCCGACGCTCTCGGCCGAGACGCGGTTTCCGCTCGGCCTGTTTCGGGCCTGGACGGTATGGCGGCCGCTCGCCCGGCTGCTCGTCTATCCGCGTATCGAGGCCGACGCGCCTGCGCTGCCCGCTGCGCGACCCGTCGCCGGCGGCGCGACCCAGGCTCGGCGCAGCGAAGGCGGCGAGGTCGAGGGCGTTCGCGCCTACCGGCGCGGCGATCCGCTCAAGCTGATCGCCTGGAAGAAGGCGGCGCAGGCGCTCGCGACCGGCGCCGAGCTGGTGAGTCGCGACACGAGCACGTCGGCGCGCCAGGAGCTCTGGCTCGACTGGTCGGCGTGCAGCCCGCTCGCCGCCGAGGAGCGGCTTTCGCGACTGGCGGCGTGGACGCTGGCCGCGCATCGCGCCGACGCCGACTACGGTTTGCTCGTTCCCGGCCTCGAGATCGAGCCCGGCGATGGCGAACCGCAACGAACGCGCTGCCTCGAGGCGCTCGCGCTGTGGCGCTGAGCACGTTCGGCGTGTTGATGTCGTGAACGCGCCGGACCTCGCGGCAGTCCGTCGCGCCGTGCCGAACTGGCCCGGCTGGCATCGCCTGCCGCGCGAAGCGCGCGACACGCTGTTCCTGCTCGGCGTGATCGCCTGGACGGTGTTGCCGCATGCCTCTCACCTGCCGGCATGGGCGATCGCGCTGACCGCCATCGTCCTCGTCTGGCGCGGCCGGCTGGCCCTGGCCAACGCGGCGCTGCCCGGCCGTTGGGTGATCGTCGCCGTGCTCGTCGTCGCCCTCGGCCTGACGTGGTGGTCGTACCGCACCCTGCTCGGCAAGGAACCAGGAGTCACTCTTGCCGTCGCGCTGATGGCGCTGAAGACCCTGGAGCTGCGCGCGCGCCGGGACGCCTTCGTCGTCTTCTTCCTCGGCTTCTTCATCATCCTCACCCACTTCCTCTACTCGCAGTCGCTTGCCGTCGGTGTGGCCATGCTGGTCTCGGTCTGGGGCCTTCTCACGGCCGTCGTCCTCGCCCACATGCCGGTCGGCCAGCCGAGCTTGAAGCAGGCGGCCGGCCTCGCCGCTCGCACCGCCCTGCTCGGCGCGCCGGTGATGGCGTTGATGTTCCTGCTCTTCCCGCGCATCGGGCCGCTCTGGGGCGTGCCGCAGGACGGCATCTCGAAGACCGGTCTGTCGAACACGATGAGGATGGGCTCGATGACCGAAGTCGCGCTCGACGACTCGATCGCGATGCGGATCCGCTTCGACGGCGCCGCGCCGATGCCGGCCGAGATGTACTTCCGCGGCCCGGTGCTGACCCGCTTCGACGGCAAGGAGTGGACGCCGCTCGGCCTGCCGTTCGCGCCCTCCGGCCTGCCGTCGCGGCCGCCTGCGCTGACGACCAGCGGCACGCCACTGAGCTACGAGGTGACGCTCGAGCCGCTGCGCCTCGCGTCGTTGCCGCTTCTCGAGGCGACCACCGAGGTCGCGCCGATCGACGGCGTGAGGTTGGCCGCCCGCGACGACCTCCAGTGGCTCGCCGACAAGCCGGTGCTCGAGCGGCTGCGCCTCAAGGCGACCGCCAGCACGCGCTTCGTTCTCGGCGCGCCGCGCCGCGTCGGCGAGATCCAGGACAGCCTCGAGCTGCCGGCCGGCTTCAACCCGCGCACCGTCGCCTGGGCGCGGTCGTTTCGCGCCGAGCGTGCGCGCCGTGGCGCGACGCCGGCGCAGCTGGCGCAGGACGTGCTGAAACACATTCGCTCCCAGAACTACAGCTACACGCTCGCGCCGGGCGACTACGGCCGTGACGGCATCGACGAGTTCTGGCTCGACCGCAAGGAAGGCTTCTGCGAGCACTTCGCCGCCGCTTTCGTCGTCGTGATGCGCGCCGCGGGCGTGCCGGCGCGCATCGTCACGGGCTACCAGGGCACGGACCTGCCTGCCGTCGACGGTTACTACATCGTCCGCCAGAGCTCGGCGCACGCCTGGGCCGAGTTCTGGCAAACGGGCACCGGCTGGGTCCGCGCCGATCCGACCGGCGCCGTCGCGCCCGATCGCATCGGCCGCAGCTCTCGGCTGGCGCCGCAGCCCGGCTTCGTCGCGGGCACGCTCGACGCGATGAATCCCGAGCTCGTCGCGCAGTTGCGCCGCGCCTGGGAAACGGTCAACAACCGCTGGAACCAGTGGGTCCTGAACTACTCGCGCGGCCAGCAGCTCGACGTGCTGAAGCAGATGGGGTTCGTCGCGCCGAGCTGGGAAGACCTCGCCCTTCTCCTCGTCGGCACGCTGAGCGGGCTGGCCCTGGCCGGCGCGGTCTGGGCCGGGCTCGACCGCCATCGCGTCGACCCGTGGGTGCGCCAGCTCGAGCGCATGAAGCGGGCCCTGCAGCCGCTCGGCGTCGCCGCGTCGCCGCACGATCCGCCGCGCGCTCTCGCCGCGCGCGTGCGCGAGCACCTCGGCAGCGCCGGCGAGCCGCTCGCGGCGGTGCTCGATGCGTTCGAGGCGCGACGCTACAGCCGCGCCGCGATGCGCCGGCCCGACCCGCGCATGACGCGCGACTTCAGCGAGCAAGCGCGCCGTCTCCGGCTGCGCGGGACTTGATAATCGGCGCTGAGCCGCGTCCCGCGCGGTCGACCGTTTCGAACTCCCGGACCCGCCGATGATTCACCGTCGCCAGCTCGTTGTCGGCAGCGCCGCCTGCCTGATCTCCGCCGGCGCTGGTGCGGCTGCCAAACGCGCCAAGCTCGCGAATGCCGTCCCGGTCGACGACGGCGCCCCCGACGTCGTCACGTACGGGCTGCGCGACGACGTCGTCCGCTTCGCCGAGGAGGTCGCCGAGCGGCGCGGCCTCGACGTCGAGTGGGTGAAGAAGGCGCTCGCGAAGGCACGCTTCGTTCCGCTGGTGGCGCGCCACATCATGCCGCCGGCGACCGGCACGGCGAAGAACTGGGCTGCCTACCGCGCGCGCTTCGTCGAGCCGATCCGCATCCGCGCCGGCGTCGCCTTCTGGCGCGCCAACGAGCCCTGGCTCGGCCAGGCCGAAGACCTCTACGGCGTGGCGCCCGAGGTCGTCGTCGGCATCGTCGGCGTCGAGTCGATCTTCGGCCGGCAGATGGGCGAGTTTCGCGTCATCGATTCGCTGGCGACGCTGACGTTCGATTTTCCGACCGGCCGGCGCGACCGCAGCGCCTTCTTCAGGGACGAGCTCGAGAGCTGGTTCGTTCTCTGCAAGAGCGAAGGCCTGGATCCGCTGGCCTGGCGCAGCAGCTACGCCGGCGCGCTCGGCATGGCGCAGTTCCTGCCGTCGAGCTTCAACAAGTACGCCGTCGATTTCGACGGCGACGGCCGCGTCGACCTGCATGCCAACGCGGCCGATGTGATCGGCAGCGTCGCCAACTACCTCGCCGAGTTCGGCTGGAAGCGCGGCATGCCGGCTCGCTTCGAGGTCAAGCCGCCGACCGACACGAGCGAGCGAGCGGCGCTGCTCGCGCCCGACATCGTGCCTACGTTCACCGCTGGCGAGATGATCCAGCGCGGCGCCTGGCTGCCCGAGCCTGCCCTGGCGGTCGACAGCCTGCTGGCGCTGGTCGAGCTGCAGAACGGCGATTCGGCGCCGAGCTACGTCGCCGGCACGACCAACTTCTACGCGCTGACGCGCTACAACTGGTCGAGCTACTACGCGATGGCCGTGCTCGCGCTCGGCGAAGCGGTGCGGAAAGTGGCGCGCTGAGCGGCGAGGAATTCCTCGATCCAGAGGTGCACGCGGTCATCGTCCGACCAGCCCTCGCGCACTTCCAGACCGCGATGCAAATCCCAGGTCGAGTCGAACCAGCCCGGCCCGGCGCGGTCGTGGCGAGGCCGGGCGATGCCGGCGGCGTGGAGTGCGGGCTCGGCTGATTCGTGCGGCATGGCGATCTCTCTGGCGATGCCCACAGTGTTTCGTGAGGGCGGCGGCGACGCCATCCTCCGTCGGCGGGGAAAAGCCGGCGCGCGCAGGTGCCCCGTTACTGGGGGGTCTGGCGTCAGCGCGGGACGACGCTCACCGCGACCTTCATCGACTGGCCGCGGCCACCGAGGATGACGCCGCGCAACGGCACCACGTCGGCGAAGTCGGCGCCGGTCGCGAGGACGATGTAGCGGCGATCGGCAAGCGTGTCGTTGGTCGGATCGAATTCGACCCAGCCGTGGTTCGGCGAGTAGGCGGCGACCCAGGCGTGCGACGCGTCGGCGCCGAGCAGGCGCGGCCGGCCGGGCGGCGGCTGGGTGAGCAGGTAGCCGGAGACGTAGCGCGCCGGCAGGCCGTGGCTGCGCAGGCAGGCGATCATGACGTGCGCGAAATCCTGGCAGACGCCGCTTTTCTGCGCGAGCACCTCGTCGACCGAAGTCGTCACCGTGGTCGCCTCGGTGTCGAACTCGAACTCGTCGTGGATGCGGCGCATCAGCCCGGCGACGGCGTCGAGCCAGTCGCGTCCGGCGCCGAAGCTCGGCGCCGCATAGGCATGGGCGGCTTCGGACCACGGCGCGAGCTTGCTCGGCTCGGCCATGCGGACCGCACGCAGGCCGTCCTGCGCCGGCTCGTCGAGGAGCGACTCGCACACCCCTTCCCAGGCCAGCGCCGGCCGCCCGTCAGGGTCGGGGCGATCGGAGATCTCCACTTCGCACAGCATGCATACGCGCAGCAGCGGGTGCGGGCCGTGGACGCCGAAGTGGGTGATGCTGTTGCCGAACGCATCGCGCGTCTCGTGCCGCTCGTCGGGCGCCGGATCGATCGTCAGCTCGTGCGAGACGAGGCGTTGCCACGGCAGCCGGCACGGGGTGAGGTGTGCCAGCTGCCACGACTGCGAGACCGGGACGCGGTACGAGTAATGCGTTTCGTGCTCGACGCTGTACCGGTCGGGCAAGGTGTCGGCACCGGCGGCTGGCGTCCGATCGGTCGTCATGCCGTCTCGCCCATGAGGTTTCCTTGCAGCATGCTGCGCGGCACCGCATGCGAGAAGAACTTCAGCGAGGTCGCGTCGGAGATCGCGTAGGCGGCGCGCTGCAGATCGGCGATGACCTCTGCGAGGTGATCGCTTTCCGGGCGCAGGTCGCCTGGGGCGAGGGCGCGCAGGGCGAGATGCGCGGGCGCCAGCGTCGACGATGCGAAAGCGCCGTGGCTCGCCTCGAGCTTGGCGATGAACTCGGCGAGGCCCTTGGCCTGGAAGGCGAGCGAGCGCGGGTTGGCCTCGTCGCGCATGACCATGTCCAGCACCGGCAGCCATTCCGGCGCCGCCAGGTAGCGCGAGCGGTAGGTGACGCTCGAGTCGGCGACCTCGAGCAGCCACTCCAGCTCGTGCGTGCGTCCTTCGTCGATGGCCACCTGCAGCGTGCTGCACATCGTCGCCAGCCGCTCGACGCGGCGGCCGATCGAGACGAAGCGCCAGCCGATGCCGCGCGTCATGCCGTCGAGGACGAAGCCAGAGAGCGTCATCATCGAAGAGATCGCGCGGTCGAGCCAGACCAGCGTCATCGGCAGCGCCGGCTCGCGCTGCAGCGCCGGATCGGCGAGCAGGCGATTGAGCATGCGCCAGTGGTCGACCGACATGCGGTCGCGCAGGCTGAAGGCGACGCGCGCCAGGCTGCCGAGCCGTTGCGCGAGCGCGCCTTCGGGATGCGTCGCGGCGCGCCGCAACGCGCGCGCCGCGCTCCGGCTCTTCGCGACGATGCCGAGCCGCTCGGCAAGCGTCCACGACGGCGGCGTGCCGACGCGGGCGGGGGCATCCTCGAGCACCTGGCCGATGGCGACGCGCAGCAGACGCGCGGTTGCGTCGCAGCGCTCACCGTAGCGGCCGAACCAGAACAGGTTCTCGGCGGCGCGCGAGGCGAGCGTCGAATCGGCGCCGACGAGGTCTTCCACGGCGACGGTCGTCGACAACAGCGAAAACTCGGCGTTGACGGGGCCGCTGGCGAGGACCCAGGTGTCCTTCGAGCGGCCGCCGCGCTGCATCGCGATCACCGGTGAATCCTCGTCGCCGGCGACGCGCGTCAGGCCGCCGGGCATGACACGCCAGCCACTCGGCGTCGCCACGGCGAAGACGCGCAGGCCGACGGTGCGCGCGGCCAGCGCGCCGAAGGGGCGCGTCGTCTCCCCGCCGAAGGGGCGCGTCGTCTCCCCGCCGACGGGCCGCGCCGTGTGCTCGCCGACCGTCGCCCCTTCGAGCACCGGAGCCTGCGACACGTGCACCCACTCCTGCGCGACGAAGTGATGCGGCCGCTGGGCGATGCGCAAGCGCAGCGACTCGCGCGCCTCCGCGGAAAGGCTGCCGACGACGATCGACGGCTCGCTCGGCGAGCGTTCGATCGGCTTGACGATCAGCCGCTCGGGTCTGAGCCAGGCGTTGGCGAACGCGGCCGGCTCGCCCAGCCACCAGGTCGCGATCGACGGGAGCTGCAGCGGCTCGCCGAGCAGCTCCCGGCTGAGGCCCGGCAGGTAGCCGAGCAGCGCGCCCGACTCGAGAACGCCCGAGCCGAGGGCGTTTGCGAGCAGAACGTTGCCGCGCCGCGCGCAGTCGGTGAGACCGGCGACGCCGAGCGCGGAATCGGCGCGCAGCTCAAGCGGGTCGCAGTAGTCGTCGTCCTGGCGGCGCACGATCGCATGAACGCGCTGCAGGCCGTCGATCGTCTTCAGCCAAACCCGGTCGTCGCGAACCGTGAGGTCGTTGCCCTCGACGAGGGCGAAGCCGAGGTAGCGCGCGAGCAGTGCGTGCTCGAAATAGGTTTCGTTGTACGGCCCCGGCGTGAGGAGGACGATGCGCGTCGGTCCGTCGCCGCGTGGCGCCCAGTGCAGCAGCGACGATCGCAACGCGTCGAAGAACGTCGCGAGATGCTGCACCGGCAGCTCGCGGAACATCTGCGGAAACACGCGCGAGACCACGAGCCGGTTCTCGAGCGCATAGCCCGAGCCCGAAGGCGCCTGGGTGCGGTCGTTGATGACCCACCAGCGGCCATCGGGCGAGCGCGCGAGGTCGGCAGCGTACTGGAGCAGGTGGCGGCCACCCACCGGGCGCAAGCCTTCCGCGGGCGACAGGAAACCGCGATGCCCGAAGATCACCGGCGGCGGGATCGCCCCGCTCTTCATCAGGGCCTGCTCGCCGTAGAGATCGCCGAGGACGCGATTGAGCAGGTCGGCGCGCTGCTCGATGCCGGCAGCGATCGCCGCCCATTCGTCGGCCGGCAGGACGAGCGGAATGGGATCGACCTCCCACGGTCGGTGCACGCCCTGCGCGTCGGCGTAGACGTTGTAGGTGATGCCGTGCTCCCGGATCTGCCGCTCGGTCAGCGACAGCGTGTCGCTCACCTCGCGCTCGCTGCGCTCGGCGAGCGCGCGCAGGAACGCGTCCCAGTGGGGGCGCGGACGGCCTGGCGCGGCGAGCAGCTCGTCGAAGCGCCCCTCGGGCGCCGCGTAGCCGGCGAGAAGTTGATCCAGCATCGACCTGGCCTGCGATCAGGCTAAAAGACGAACGCTACAGTGCCGCGGGCGGCCGGCGCAGATCGAGGGTGTGCGGAAAGTCGGGGTTGACGGCCTCCCTCGGGAGGATCAGCGTTCCCGGGCTGTGGCCGGTGCGGAAGAAGCGAGCCAGGCGGCGTGCCTCGGCCTCGTAGGCGTTGATCGGAAAGGTTG
The DNA here is from genome assembly GCA_039916285.1 of Caldimonas sp. Classification (GTDB taxonomy): domain Bacteria; phylum Pseudomonadota; class Gammaproteobacteria; order Burkholderiales; family Burkholderiaceae_C; genus Schlegelella_A. The sequence goes on along the minus strand of JBDSLQ010000119.1, from coordinate 4,272 downwards.
TGTAGTTGATGCCGCCCGGGTGGGCGACGTGGTACTGGCAGCCGCCGAGCGAGCGGTTCATCCAGGTGTCCACGAGGTCGAAGACGAGCGGCACGTGGGCCGCGATCGTCGGGTGCATCGACGAAGGCGCCGTCCAGGCGCGGTAGCGGACCGCGGCGACGTATTCGCCCGGCGTTCCGGTCGGCTGCAGCGGCAGGCGCCGGCCGTTGCAGGCGATCAGGTGACGATCGCCCACCAGGCCGCGCACGTGCAACTCGATCCGCTCGACGGTGGAGTCGACGTAGCGCGCCGTGCCGCCCGCGCCGCTCTCCTCGCCGAGCACATGCCACGGCTCGAGCGCCATGCGCAGCTCGACGGCGACGCCCGATGCGCTGAAATCGCCGAGCAGCGGGAACCGAAAGTCGCGGTGCGCCGCAAACCACGCGAGATCGAACGGATAACCGGCGCCGTTCAGCTCGCCGACGACGTCTGCTAGGTCGTTCCAGATGAAGTGCGGCAGCATGAATCGGTCGTGCAGCTCGGTGCCCCAGCGCGCCAGCCGCGCCGGCCGGTACGGCTCGGCCCAGAAGCGGGCGACGAGCGAGCGCATCAGGAGCTGCTGGACCAGACTCATGCGCGCATGGGGCGGCATCTCGAAGGCACGCATTTCGAGCAGGCCGAGGCGGCCGGTCGGGCCGTCGGGCGAATACAGCTTGTCGATGCAGAACTCGGCGCGGTGGGTGTTGCCGGTGACATCGATGAGGAGGTTGCGCAGGAGCCGGTCGATCAGCCACGGCGGCGTCTTTGTGCCCGATGGCGCCTCGCTTTGCTCGCTGCCCCCCAGGGGGGCGTCGCCGGCCTTGGGGCGGCCCGGCGGCCGGCGGCCCGCTTCTACTTCGGCCACCCGCGCCAGCTCCGCGAACGCGATCTCGATCTCGTAGACCGAATCGTTCCTCGCTTCGTCGATGCGCGGCGCCTGGCTCGTCGGGCCGACGAACATGCCGGAGAAGAGGTAGCTCAGCGCCGGATGGTTGTGCCAGTAGCCGATCATGCTGGCCAGCAGATCGGGCCGGCGCAGGAAGGGCGAGTCGCCCGGCGTCGCGCCGCCGAGGACGAAGTGGTTGCCGCCGCCGGTGCCGGTATGTCGGCCGTCGAGCATGAACTTCTCGGTTGTCAGGCGCGTCTCGCGCGCGGCCCCGTATAGATGTGTCGTCTGCTCGACGAGCTCGCTCCAGCTCGAGGCCGGGTTGACGTTGACCTCGATCACGCCGGGATCGGGGGTGACGCGCAGGAGCACGAGGCGCGGATCCTTCGGCGGCTCGTAGCCCTCGAGCGTCACCGGCAGGTGCATCGCCTTCGCCGTCGCCTCGACCGCGGCGACCAGCGCGAGGTAATCCTCGAGCGCCGACGTCGGCGGCATGAAGAGGTAGAGCCTGCCGTGGCGCGCCTCGGCGCTGATCGCGGTGCGGACGACGAAGCCCGCCGATTCGTTCGTCGCCGGCGCGTCGGGGGTCATCCCCGCCTCGGCAGGCTCGCTGCCGATGTCGTGCGTTCCGCTCGGCGTCTCGTGCTCGCGCGACTTCGCGGCCATCGGCTCGCCCGAGGTGTGCCACGCCGGCTCGTCGCTCGCCGCCGCGTCGGTGTCGAGCGGCAGCGGCGCCAGCTCGAGGTTGGCATCGGGGGGATAGACCCACGGCAGGTCGCCGGCGCGGGCCCACGGCAGCGAATCGAGGGGCAGGCGAAAGCCGAGCGGCGAATCGCCCGCGACCAAGTAGCAGTGGTCATTGCGCAGGTACCAGGGCGTCGAGCGCCAGCGCTTCGGGTGGCGCTCGTCGGCGACGATCGGCAACGCGTAGCCGACCGGCTCGCCGAGGCCGCGCTCGAAGACCTCGCGCAGGCGGGCGCGCTCGGCCTTGTCGGCGAGACGGGAATCGCCGGGCTCGACGTTGATCGGCAGCTTGCCCTCGCGCCACAGGTAGTAGCCGACGTCCTCGTGGGCGGCGAAGACGTTGCGCCGCTCGACGCCGAGGCGCAGCGCCAGGCGATGCAGGAACTCGCGCGCCTTTTCGGCCGTCGCGCCGTGATCCTCGCGCTCGCTGGCCGAGAGAGCCGGGTCGTGCCAGATCGGCACGCCGTCCTTCCTCCAGAACAGGTTGAGCGACCAGCGCGGCAGCTGCTCGCCCGGATACCACTTGCCCTGGCCGAAGTGGACGAGGCCACCGCTGCCGTGGTGCGCGCGCAGGCGCTCCATCAGCTCGCTGCTCAGGGCGCGCTTGGTCGGCCCCATCGCCTCCGTGTTCCACTCGCCGCCTTCGCGATCGTCGACCGAGACGAACGTGGGCTCGCCGCCTTGCGTCAGGCGCACGTCCATGCGGCGCAGGTCGGCGTCGACCTGCTTGCCGAGCTCGTCGACCTGTCCCCACTGAAGCTCGCTGTAAGGAAGCGTGACGCGCGGCGCTTCCCAGACGCGGCGCACCGACATGCGGTGCTCGAAGGTCGTCTCGCACGGGTCGAGCGTGCCGCTGATCGGCGCCGCCGACGACGGCTCGGGCGAGCAGGCGAGCGGGATGTGGCCTTCGCCGGCGTAGAGCCCCGAGGTCGGATCGAGGCCGATCCAGCCGGCGCCGGGCAGGAAGACTTCGCACCACGCGTGCAGGTCGGTGAAGTCGACCTCGGTGCCGCTCGGGCCGTCGAGCGACTTGACATCGCTCTTCAGCTGGATCAGATAGCCCGATGCGAAGCGCGCCGCCAGGCCGAGGTGGCGCAGCAGCTGCACCAGGAGCCAGGCGGTGTCGCGGCACGAGCCGCTCGCGTTCTGCAGCGTGAGCTCGGGCGTCTGCACGCCGTGCTCCATGCGGATCAGATAGGCGATGTCGGTCTGCAGGCCGCGGTTGAGGTCGAACAGGAACGTGCTCGTCGGCCGCTCGCTGCGGTCGACGCGCGCGAGGTACCGGGCGAACAGCGGCGTCGCCGGCGCCTTGCGCAAGTAGGGCGCGAGCTCCACCAGCTGCTCGGGCTCGTAGGTGAAGGGAAAATTCTCCGCGCTCGGCTCGAGGAAGAAGTCGAACGGGTTGAAGACTGCCATCTCGGCGACCAGATCGACCTCGACGCGGAAGAACGTCGTCGGGTGCGGGACGACGAGGCGAGCGAGGTAATTCGCCTGCGGATCCTGCTGCCAGTTGATGAAGTGCTCGGCCGGCTCGACCTTCATCGAGTAGCTCAGGATTCGCGTGCGCGAATGCGGCGCGGGGCGCAGGCGAACGACCTGGGGGCCGAGGTGGATCGGCCGGTCGTAGCGGTAGTGCGTGACGTGGTTCAGCGCGACGTGAATCGACATTCAGCGTTCCAAGGACACCTGCTGATTGTCGGCGGGAACGGCCGGGCGCCGTGCCACCCCAAGCTCGGCCGCATCCCCTTGGGGGGCAGCGCCGCGGCGACGCCGCAAGCGTGGGGGCGTCATGTCTAGGGTGCCACGGGCACGAGGAAGTCGCGGCTGATGCCGGCGCCGAGGGCGTTGACGCGCTCGAGGAACTGCGTCAGGTAGGCGTGCAGTCCCGTGGCGAGGATCTCGTCGATGCGGCCGTACTGGAGGTCGGCGTCCAGGCGGCCGGCGAGGCGCAGCGTGTCGCCCGACTGCTCGTTGGCGACGCGCTTCAGGTTCGAGACCACCTCGTGCATGCAGGCCGCCAGCGACCTCGGCATGTCGTGGCGAAGGATCAGCAGCTCGGCAACCCGCTCCGGCCGGATGACGTTGCGATAGACCTTGCGGTAGACCTCGAAGCCGGACACCGAGCGCAGCACCGCCGACCAGTGATAGAAATCGAACTCGACGTCCTTGCCGTTGCCGTCGCCCTGGGCTGGGCCGGGCGGGTCGACGCTGGCCGGCGCGGGTGCCTGCGACTGCGACTGCAGCTGCGCGACGCTCGCCAGCCGGTCGCGGCGCAGGCCGGTGGCCGAGCCGAAGCCGAACAGCTCGCTGTCGACCGCGTGGAACTTGACGTCGAGCAGGCGCGCGGTGTTGTCGGAGCGCTCGAGAAAGCTGCCGATGCGCAGGAAGTGGAAGGCCTCGTCCTGAAGCATCGTGCCGACGGTGACGCCGCGCGAAAGGTGCGAGCGGAACTTGACCCACTCGAACGCCTCGCCGGGGCTGCGCTCGAACGCATCGGTCGCGACCATGCGCTGGAACTCCAGCCAGGTCTGGTTCTGCGTTTCCCAGACCTCGGTGGTGAGCGTGCCGCGGACGGCGCGTGCGTTCTCGCGCGCCGCCATCAGGCAACTGCGGATCGACGAGCC
>JBDSLQ010000118.1:0-6376 GCA_039916285.1 Caldimonas sp. | reverse complement strand
CAGGATCACGCCGCTGTGCGTGTGATAGCTGATCGCCGCGCCGATGTTCTTGTGGTTGACGATGAAGTCGACCATCGCCTTGACTTCCGGCTCGCTGGTGGGATAGTCGCCGGCGCCGACCTGCTCGTGCTCCTGGCGCCAGCCCGACGGGAAGTTGCGGTTGAGATCGAGACCCTCGAGGTCGGAGTTCACCTTGATCGTCAGGCCGTCGTAGTTCTTGATCAGGCCCTCGGGCATGAGGCGGAAGTACTCGCCGCCGAACTCGCCCGGCTGGCGCGCCACCATCAGGCGAACGTCCTGCTCGCATTTCTTCCACGTCCCGTGCGGATCGGCGACGCGCATGAAGAGGATGCGGCCGTCACCGTCGATGTCTTCGGCGGTGAGCCCGTCGACCGGCTCCTCGTCGAGCGGATAGCGCCGCGTCGACGAGCGGATGTGGCGCGGCCGGTCGGCGAGCGCAAGCTCGGCGCCGTCGGGGTTCAGGCGCGGGCAGAGATAGATGGCGCGCGTGTCGAGCAGCTCGGTGATCTCGGCGTCGCTGCCGTGCTTCGTGAGCAGCTCGTTGAGAAAGTAGAGCACCGCCGTCGACGCCGTGAGCTCGGCGGCGTGGATATTGCCGTCGGCCCAGAACGCGGGCTTGTCGTCGGCCGCGCCGGTCGCGAGGTTGGTGATCGTCGCCACCCAGATGTCGCGCCCTTCGTAGCTCTTGCCGATCGAGTGGATTGCCGCCAGCGTCGGGAACGCCTGCGCGTATGCGAACAGAAGCCGGGTCAGGTCGTCGTGCTTGTAGAAGATGTCGAAGCTGATCTTGGGAACGTCGATGGTCGTCATGTGGCGGTCTGTCCCCAAGGGTGGCGGCGGCTGCATTGTCTCCAAACGCGACGAGGATTCGTGATCACGGCCCCGGCCGCCGCGGTCGAGGCGTACCCGCCGCTCATCGCTCATGGCGCCTCTGTCAACGCTCGGCCGGCGCCCCATCGACGAACACGCGCATTTCCCCGGGAGCGAACGCCTGCCACTGCTCGTCCTTCGTCAGCGGCTCGGTGACGACAACCGCGACGCGGTCGCTCGGCGAGGTCTGCTGCGCGAAGTCGACCGTCACGTCGTCATCCTGCAGCGACGCGCGTGCGAACGGATGCTGGCGGACGATGTGATGCAGCTGCGTCGAACAATGCGCCCAGAGCGCCTGGCCGTTGTCGAGCATGGCGTTGAAGACGCCGTGGGCGGCGACCTGCGGCAGCAGCTCGGCGAGCGTCGCCGTCAGCTCGCCGATCGAGGGCACGCTGGCGTGCGACTTGGCGAGCTCCTGCATCAGCCAGCAGAACGCGCGCTCGCTGTCGGTGTGGCCGACCGGGCGGAACGCGCCGTGCAGGCGCGGTGCGTAGTTCTTGAGGTCGCCGTTGTGGGCGAACACCCAGTAGCGGCCCCACAGCTCGCGAACGAACGGGTGCGTGTTCTCGAGCGCGACACGCCCCTGCGTGGCCTTCCTGATGTGGGCGACGATGTTCTCGCTGCGAATCGGATAGCGCCGCACCATCTCGGCGACCGGTGATTCGCGCGCGCTCGAGGTGTCGACGAAGAGTCGGACGCCCTTGTCCTCGAAGAAGGCGATGCCGAAGCCGTCCTTGTGCTCCTCGGCGCGCGTCGCGAAGCCGGTGAAGCTGAACATCACGTCGGTCGGCGTGTTGGCGTTCATGCCGAGGAGCTGGCACATGGAAGAGACGGGATCGGGTCCGGGCCCCGAGTATGGGGTGACGCGTGCGGCGTCGACGGACCGGCGATCCGGTCACCGTTCGCGCAACAGGAAGCGGCGCACCGCCGGGTCGGTGCTCAGACCGACGGCGCGGTCGCGCGCCATGCGCGCCACCGTCCGGTCGCCGTCCTGCGCCGCGAGGTGCGCGAGCGCGGCCCAGTACGGCTGGTAGCCGTCGACCTGCTCTGCGGCGATCTGCGCCAGCGCGGCGCGGCCGGCGGCCGGACCGTGCGCAGCGCCGATGGCGCAGGCGCGGCTGACGATCGCGCCGGTCGTCGGCTGGATCGCGACGAGCGCGTCGTAGAGCGCGACGATCGCCGCGTCGGGAACGCTCGCGCCGAGGCAGCGCTGCGTGTGCGCCGACTGGATCGCCGCCTCGAGCTGAAAGGCGCCCGGCGATGCCAGCGTCGCCGCGCGCCGCAGCGCCGCCTCGCCGGCGCCGAGCAGCTCGCGGTCCCAGAGCGCGGTGTCCTGCGCAAGCAGCGGGACGTAGTCGCCGGCGGCGTCGCGGCGAGCGTTCGCGCGCGACTGGCAGAACGCGAGCAGCGCCAGGAGGCCCCATGCCTCGGCTGCATCGGCGACCAGGTGAACGAGCATCGCCGCCAGCATCAGCGCTTCGCGGGCGAGGCCGCTGCGCTCGGGGTCGGTGCCGGCGACGTCGTCCCAGCCCGTACCGTACGCGGCGTAGATCGCCTCGAGCACGTCGGCGAGCCGGCTCGCCCACACTTGCGGGCCGGGCACCTCGAAGGCGATGCCGGCGCTGCGGATCTTGCTCTTGGCACGGACCAGCCGCTGCGACAGCGTCGCCGGCGCGACCAGGAACGCGGACGCGATCCGCGCCGCGTCGAGGCCGAGGACGGTCTGCAGCATCAGCGCCGCGCGCGCCGCCGGGTCGATCGCCGGATGGGCGCAGACGAACATGAGCTTCAGCCGCTCGTCCGGGAACTGCGGCTCGGGCGCGGCGGCGAGCTCGCCGAAGACGATTGCCAGCGTCGCCTCCGCGCCGTCCTCGACGCGGGCGTGGCGCCAGCGGTCGTGCAGGCGGCGCCTTGCCGCCGTCAGCAGCCAGGCCTCGGGCGCGTCCGGAACGCCGTCGACCGGCCAGTGCTCGAGCGCGGCGGCGAATGCGTCGCCGAGCGCGTCCTCGGCGGCGGCGATGTCGTGCGAGCGCGCTGCGAGATAGGCGACGAGGCGGCCGTAGGAGTTGCGCGCGACCGCGGCCGCCGCTTCCTCGGCTGCGCGCGCCGCCATCCCGTCAACCCGGAGGCGGCGGCGGCAGGACCGGACGCACCTCGACGCCGCCGCTCGCCGCGCACGGCGCGCGTGCCGCCCACGCCAGCGCACTGTCGAGATCGGGCACGTCGATGACGAAGAAGCCGCCGAGCTGCTCCTTGGTGTCGGCGAAAGGGCCGTCCTGGACGCGTCGCTTGCCGTCGACGACGCGCACCGTCGTCCCGGTGTCGGGCTCCTGCAGCCCGGCGCCGCTCTTGACGATGCCCGACTGGTGCATCGCCTGCACGTACGCCATCCAGCCGGCCCAGTACGACTGGCTGGCATCGCGATCGCGGCGCTGCTCGAACTGGCTCGCGGGCTCGTAGAACATCAGCATGTAGTCCATGATTTCCTCTGCGGTGCGAGCGACGACGTGTCGCTCTGGAGGATGACGCGCCGGACGGGACGATTTCGACACCCCGGGGCGGCGAGCGACGAAAAGTCCTCGAGGCGCCGCCCTCAGCGCCAGTCGACGAGCCGCCTCAGAACGCCGCGCACCGTCACCGCGTCGGTCGGAATGTGGGTCTCCTCCAGGACGCCGGCCATGCGCTGGACGCGGCGCGGGCTGCGCTTGGCGCTCCAGACCAGGAGGTCGATCAGCCAGGGGTGCGCGTTGGCGCGGTTGGCGTCCTCGTAGAGATCGAAGCGCGGCTTAAGCGAGAGGACGCGGGCGGCGTAGTCGGCACGGATCGCCGCGTCGGCGGCGCCTGCGGTATCGCTCGCCGGCCTGGCGAGGATTGCCTCGGCGGCGTGGAGGGCGGTCTCCATCGCCTTGCCGATGCCCTCGCCGGTGAAGGCGTAGGTGCTGCCTGCCGCTTCGCCGGTGACGAGCACGCCGGGCGCCTCGAGGCGCGCGCCCTCGAGCGAGCAACGCAGCGGCGCGCCCTTCAGCTCGTGGCCGGGCTCGCCCTGCCAGCGGCCGCCCTCGACCAGCTCGCGCGCCGGCGCGTAGAGGTCCTTGAAGGCGGCGAAGACCTCGCGCAGGTTGACGTCCTGCATCGCGTGCTTGCCGTCCTTGCCCTCGCGGTGGCTCTGGGCGACACCGACGCCGATGTTGAAGACGTCGCCGCCGCACGGAAAGATCCAGCCGTAGCCGGGCGAGAGGCGCTTGTGCCAGACGACCTCGAGGCTGGTGATCTTCGCCGCCATCGCTGCGTTCTCGACGTAGCCGCGCAGGGCGATGCCGCTCGGCGTGCGCCGGTCGCAGAGGCCCGCGGCGATCGTCGCCTGCGGTTGCGCGCCGTTGGCGAGCACGAGCCAAGGCGCGTGAACCTCGCGCACGCGATCGCCGTGCTGCAGGCGGGCACCGACGACGCGGCCGGCGCCGTCGCGCAACGGCGCGACGAAGCGCACCGGCGCGTACATGCGCGCGCCGGCGCCGATGGCGGCCTTGCAGATGATCTCGTCGAGGCGCTTCCTCGGCAGCACTGCAAGCCGGCCCGGCACGTCGATGCGGCCGCCGCGCGGCGCGATGCAGGCGAGGGTTGTCGCCGAGCGCGCTTCGGCCATCACCGTGCCGAGCACGCCGAGGCGGTCGAGGGCGCGGTGGGCGTCGGGGATGAGGCCGTCGCCGCAGACCTTGTCGCGCGGAAACGCATGCGCATCGACGACGACGACCTCGCGACCGGAGCGCGCGAGCCACTGCGCCGCGGCGCTGCCGGCCGGCCCGGCACCGACGACGACGACGTCGCAGCGCTCGGGAAGGAGGTCGAGATCGAGGTTCATGAAGTCGGGGGTCGTGTCGCGGCGCGCCGCGTCGGCTACCAGATCGAGACGCGCTGCTCCGGCGCCAGGTACATCGGATCGCCCGGCGTGACGCCGAAGGTCGAGTAGAACGCCGGGTGGTTCCGCACCGTGCCGTTGACGCGGAATTCGTCCGGCGAGTGCGGGTCCGACTTGATCTGTGTCAGCAGCACGGCTTCGCGCGCCTTGCCGCGAAAGGCCTGCGCGAAGCCGTAGAAGAATCGCTCGTCGCCACGGGTGCCGTCGATCACCGGCGCCGGCTTGCCGGCGAGCGAGCGGCGATACGCCTTGTAGGCGATCTCGAGGCCGGCGTTGTCGGCGATGTTCTCGCCGAGGGTCAGCTCGCCGTTGACGTGGTAGCCGGCGAACGGCGAAAACGCCGAATACTGGGAGACGAGGACCCTGGTCTTGGCGTCGAAGCGCTTGCGATCCTCCTCGGTCCACCAGGTGCGCAGGTTTCCGCTGCCGTCGAACTGGCTGCCTTCGTCGTCGAAGCCGTGGCTGATCTCGTGGCCGATGATCGAGCCGATCGCGCCGTAGTTGTGGGCGTCGTCGGCGTTCGGGTCGAAGAACGGCGCCTGCAGCACCGAGGCGGGGAACACGATCTCGTTGAGCGAGACGTTGTAGTACGCGTTGACGGTCTGCGGCGTCAGCAGCCACTCGTCGCGATCGACCGGCTTGCCGAGCTTGGCGAGGCCGCGCGCCCAGGCGAACTCGCGCGCCCGCCTCAGGTTGCCGAGCAGGTCGCCCTTCCTGACCTCGAGCGTGGCGTAGTCGATCCAGCGCTTCGGATAGCCGATCTTCGGCGCGAACGTCGCGAGCTTGGCCTGCGCCTCGCGCTTGGTCGCCGGGCTCATCCAGTCGAGCCCGTCGATGCTCTCGCGGTACGCGGCGAGCAGGTTGGCGACCAGCTTTTCCATCCGCGCCTTCGAGCTCGAGGGAAAGTACGCGTCGACGTACAGCTTGCCGAGCGATTCGCCCGCCGCGACTTCGACGAACGAGACACCGCGTTTCCAGCGCGGCAGGATCTCGGTCGTTCCCGACAGCGTCGTGCCGACGAAGGCGAAGCGCGTGTCGACGAAGGCCTTGCCGAGGTAGGGCGCGTACGAGCCGAGCAGGCGCGTCCGCAGGTACGCCTTCCACGCCGGCAGCGGCGCCGTCGCGAGCTGCGCCGCGACGACGCCGAGATAGCTCGGCTGCTGGACGATGACGTCGCCCGTCCTGCCGGCCAGCCCCGTGGCGTCGAGCCAGCCCGGCCAATCGAATCCGGCAGCGAGCGGCGCGAGGGCGGCGACCTCGACGCGGGTATAGGCCTTGACCGGGTCGCGCGTGTCGACGCGCGACCACTGGCCCTTGGCGAGCGCCGTCTCGAGCTCGATCACCGAACGCGCCGCGGCGGAACTGTCGCCGCGCATTCCCGAGAGCTCGAGCAGACGCGCCAGGTAAGCGGTGTAGCTCGCGCGCGCGTCGCTGAACTTGGTGTCGCCGTCGACCAGGTAGTACTCGCGGTCGGGCAGGCCGAGCCCGCCCTGGACGATCTGCGGCACGTAGCGCCGCGCGTCGCGCGAGTCCTGGTCGATGTAGGTGTGCAGCGGCATGCCGATGCCG
>JBDSLQ010000117.1:0-3823 GCA_039916285.1 Caldimonas sp. | reverse complement strand
GTCGCCGCGTCGCGCGTTCACCGCTGGACTCGGGGCGACTGGCAGCTGCTGCCGTTCCTCGTCCACGCCAGGCGCTGGCGCCTGCGCGCGATCAACCGCTGGAAGATGCTCGACAACCTGCGCCGCTCGCTGGTCGCGCCGGCGTCGCTCGCCCTGCTTGCCTTCGCGCTCGCCACCGGCGGCGTCTCGCCGTGGGCTTCGTTCCTGCTCGTCGCCTTCGCGTTCTCGGGTGGGCCGCTGATGGGCGCACTCGCCGGGCTGGCGCCGAGCCGCGACGACATCGCGCGCGTCCACTTCTATCGCCAGGCGCTCGGCGACCTCGGCCGGGCCCTGGCCAGCGCTGCCTGGCTGCTCGCCCAGTTGCTCCAGCTGGCATTGATGTCGAGCGACGCGATCGTTCGCGCGCTCTACCGGCAGCTCGTCAGCCGGCGCCACCTGCTCGAATGGCGCACTGCGGCCGCCGCCGAGGCGGCGGCGACGACCGACCTGGCGGTCCTGTTCCGCAAGCACTGGGGTGCGCCGGTCGCTGCGGGGGCCCTCTGGGTGGCGCTGATGGCGAGCGGCACGCGCTACCCGGTGGCGACCACCTTGCTGTGCGCGGTCTGGGCGATGTCGCCGTTGTGGACGTGGTGGGTGAGCCGGCCGCGGGCGCGCCCGCGCGGCGGCGCGCTCTCGCCCGCCGATCGCGCCCTTCTTCACGACGTCGGCCGTGACACCTGGCGCCTGTTCGAGCGCGTCGTCGGCGCCGACGACCGCCACCTGCCTCCCGACAACCTTCAGGTCGTGCCGACCGACATGGTCGCGCATCGCACCTCGCCGACCAACGTCGGCCTCTATCTCCTCGCCACCGCCTGCGCGCAGCGCTTCGGCTGGATCGGCACGGTCGAAATGATCGAGCGCATCGAGGCAACGCTGGCGACGCTGGCGACGCTGGCGCGACATCGCGGCCACTTCCTCAACTGGTACGGCACGCAATCGGCGGAGGCGTTGACGCCGCAATACGTCTCGACAGTCGACAGCGGCAACCTGTGCACGCACCTGCTCGCCCTCGCCCAGGCCTGCACCACGCTGAGCCGCGAGCCGTTCGATGCCGCGCCGTTGCAGCGAGCCCTGGAGGCATCGGCGACGCGAATTGCGTTGTTGCGCGCGGCGGGCCGCGAGCCGATCGGCGGCCCGGCCCTGGCCGATGTGCTCGGCGGCGCGGCGCCGCTCGCACGCATGCGCGACGAACCGGCGCGCTTCGGCGCGCTGCTCGCCGCCGCCGCCGCCGAGCTCGAGGCGAACGCGCCGGCCGCTGTCGACGAAGCGATGCCGAGTCCGGCGCAGAAGCTCGCGTGGGCCACCCTGGACCACTTGTCGACCCTGCGCTCGGCGCTGCGCGACGTCGCGGGCGGCAGCGACGCCGGCGGCGCGACGGCGCGCCTCCTGAGCATCGCGACCAGCTGCCGGGCCCTCGCCGTCGAGCCCGACTTCAGCTTCCTCTTCAACCGCAAGCGTCGCCTCTTCCACATCGGCTTCCGCGTCGCCGAGCACCAGCTCGACGGCGGCTTCTACGACCTGCTTGCCTCGGAAGCACGCGCGACCAGCCTGTGGGCGATCGCCAAGGGCGACGTGCCCGCCGCGCACTGGGTCGCTCTCGGCCGCCCGTTCTACGCGGTCGGCGAGCTGGCCGGCCTGCGCTCGTGGTCGGGATCGATGTTCGAGTACCTGATGCCGACGCTCGTCCTCGACGAGCCTGACGGCAGCGTGCTGCACAGCGCGGCGCACGCCGCCGTGCTCGAGCACATCGCCTTCGCGCGCGAGCACCACGTGCCATGGGGCATCTCGGAATCGGCGTACGCCGCCAGCGACCATACCCTCGCGTACCAGTACGCGCCGCAAGGCGTGCCGCGCCTGTCGTTGCGCCGCACGCCGAACGACGAGCTGGTCGTCGCGCCCTACGCGACCGCCCTCGCGGCCCAGGTCTCGCCGCATCGCGCCGCGACCAACCTGCGCCGGCTCGAGCAGGCGCGTGCGCGCGGCCGCTACGGCTTCATCGAGGCGCTCGACTACTCGCCCGGCCGGCAGTCGGGCGCCGAAGGCGTCGCCCGAGTCAGCACCTTCATGTCGCACCACCAGGGGATGAGCATCGTCTCGATCGCCAACGTGCTGCTCGACGGCGTGGCGCGCCACTGGGGCATGGGCGATGCGCGCATCGAGGCGGTCGCGTCGCTCCTGCACGAGCGCGCGCCGCGCGAGGTGCCGCCGCTGCGCGAGCCGCCGACCAGCCTGCTGTCGAGTCTGCAGCTGAAGCGCTCGCCCGGCATGTTCCGCGAGGTGCCGCCGGGAATGACGGCGATCGAGCCGACCCACCTGCTGTCGAACGGCCGTTATGCCGTCGCCTTGCGGGCCAACGGCGCGGGCGCGAGCCGGCGCGGCAATCTCGCGATCACGCGCTCGCGCGACGACGCCTTGCGCGACGCCCAGGGCTGGTTCTTCTACGTCCGCTGGGACCGCCAGCCGCAGCCGGTCTCGCTGACCCAGCACCCGGCGCCCGATCCGGCGGCGCACTATCACTGCAGCCTGCATGCCGATCGCGTCGTCTTCGCAGCGAACTGGTCCGAGCTGGAGGCGACGACCACGGTCTGGGTCAGCCCGGAGGACGACATCGAGTTCCGTCGCGTCGTCCTGCACAACTGCGGCGAGCGCATGCTCGACCTCGAGCTGCTCTCGTCGTTCGAGGTCACCCTCGCCGATCCGCGCGCCGACGAATCGCATCCGGCGTTCTCGAACCTGTTCGTGAGCGCCGAGTGGCAGGCGCATCACCAGGCGATCGTCCTGGCGAGGAAGGCGCGCCTCGCGACCGACAAGGGGCTGCTGGCCGCCAACTTCCTCGCCGAGGCCGAACCCGGCAATGTCTCGCTGCGGATCCAGGTCGACCGCCAGCGCTGGCTCGGCCGCAACCGCGACGCGAGCCGTCCGCGCGCTGATTTCGACGAGCCGCCGCCGATGCCCGAAGGGGCAGGCGGTGCGACGCTCGACACCGGCCTCGACCCGGTCGCCGCGTTCGCGGTGCGGCTGCAGATCGCGCCGAACGCCAAGGCGCGGCTGACGTTCTGCACCGCCGCCGCGGAAGACCCGGCGACGCTGCGCGCGGTGATCGACAAGTACCGCCAGGCCAACAACATCGCACGCGCCTCGCTGATGTCGGCGACGCTGACCGGCATCCGCCTGCGCGAGATGCGCATCAACGCCGAGAACTTCGCGGCCATCCAGACGCTGTCGACGGCGATGTCGCTCTCGCTCGTTCGCACGCACCTTCGGCCGGGCGAAGCCGGCGATGTCTGCGACCGGCGCCTGCTCTGGCGCTTCGGCATCTCCGGCGACCGGCCGATCGTCCTCGTCTCCGCCGGCATCGAGCAAGGGTTCGGGCTGCTCCGCTCGCTCGCCCAGGCGCTGCGGCTGTGGTCGTGGGGCGGCGTCCCCTGCGACCTGGTCGTGATCAACCACGAGCCGGCTTCGTACGTGATGCCGCTCAGCCGCAGCATCGCTTCGCTGAAGGAGGCCCATGCGGCGGCGATCGCGGCGCAGCCGGGCAGCGCCGACACAGGCTTCCACCTGCTCCAGTCGAGCGACCTGCACGCCGACGAGATCTCGACCTTGCGAGCGCTGGCACGGGTTCGCCTCAACGCCGACGGCAGGCCGCTCGCCCACCACGTGCAGGAGCTCGCCGAGCTGCACGAGCACTCCTTCCAGGAGCGCCAGGGCGTCTCGGTGGTCGCGCTCGGCGGCAACATGGGCGCGCTGGCCAGCGAGAACGAGCGACCGATCGGTGATTTCGCTC
>JBDSLQ010000116.1:0-6453 GCA_039916285.1 Caldimonas sp. | reverse complement strand
GACTCGGTGACGCGCTTCTTCGCCGACAAGACACGCGCGCCGCTCGGCGAGCGCTTCCTGCCGATCGTCCAGCACCACACCGAACGCGTCGCTCTCGCCGGCCGCTTCAACGCCGTCGCCGGCAAGGCGGCCAACCTCGGCCTGGTCAAGGGCGATGATGCGAACATCGAACGCTACGTGACGAGGAAGGCGCTCGACGGCCTCTACCTCATGATCGGCGAGGAAGAAATGAAGATCCGCCGCGACCCGGTCGGCACGGGCAGCGCGATCCTCGCCAAGGTGTTCGGCCGCTAGCCAGGCCGGCCGGGCGTCGCCACCGAAAGCGCAGCTGCGACCTCTCGGGGGCAGCGAAGCCAGGGGGCTTACAACCCTCGCGACAGCTCGAACATCAATGCCGCCGGCAGCGAGCTGGCGACGACGTCGCGGCCGATGCGCGCCATCTGCGCGCCGTTCGTTCCCGACATCTCGAAGGTCGAGCCCTGCTCGAGGATCTCGATGAAGACGAAGTCGGGCACCTCGCCCAGGATCTCGTCGCGGAAGTGTGTGAAGCGGCTGCCCTTCTGGATCGAGTCGATGATGATGGCGTGCGGCAGCCCTTCCTTGCAGAAGCTCGCTGCCTCGTCGACCGAGCCGACGAAGTCGACCAGCATGCTCATGTTGCGCAGTGAGTCTCGGATCAGGACGCGCACCTCGCGCCGCGAGGCGACGACGAGCACATGGCTGCCCGCGAGCGCCTTCGAGTTGCTCGACTGCGCGCCGCCGTCGTCGATCTCGGTGGCGGACAGGCCCGCCATCTCCTCGCCCGCCGTCTTCGGGAACTCGAGGACGAGGGTGGTCGTTCCGGCGACGTCCTTCCTCTCGACCACGAGGCCCATCGTCCACGCGGTCTGCTCGATCAGGCGCCAGGTAAGCGAGTCGAGCCGGGGCGGGATCTCTGTGGTGACGCTCTCGTCGACCTGGTCGGCCGGACGGTTGGCGAAGCGGCAGGTCAGCCGCGCGTGCACGGGCCAGGTCTTGAAGTCGACGTTGAAGGCGATGTGCGCGTGGGCATTGGCGAGCGCCCAGTCGAGCGTCGCGTTGAGGAGGCTGAACAGGAGCGAACCGTCGACGATGACGCGCGCCGACTTCAGCTCGTGCTTCAGGGCGATGCCGCGCGCCTGGGTCTCGCGCGTGCGCAGCGAGAGCACGCTCTTCAGCACTTCCTCGAGCTGCAGCACTTCGTGCGACTGCTTCACCCGGCCCAGGGCGAATCGCGTCAGCTGCTGGCCGATCATGCCGGCCTGGCGCGCCTGCTCGACCTCGTCGCGCAGGGCGCGCAGGCCGGCGCGGTCGATCCTGCCCGTCGCGGTGAGGACGTGGATGCGCTCGAGCGCGGCGGTCAGCGGCTCCGCGATCTCGACGCCGACCTGCGAGACCAGCTCGTGCCAGCGCTGGTCGTCGCGCGGCCCGAAGGGGTCGTTGACGGCAGCGTCGGCGAGGGGTCGATGGCCGGTGGACATTGCGATGCGTTCTCGAAAAGAGGCAGGGTGGATGGCGGCCCCGTGCCGCCGGCGCCGGCTGCGACCGCGGACGTCGCATCTGAGTCGCGCAAGAGCGCCTCTCCTCGCGCCGCCAGCCAGCCGCGAGTGTCGATGGCGGCCCGCCGGCGCGCCAGCCAGCGGCGCGCCGGCTGACCAGACGAATTTCACGAAGTCGACAAATGTGACAACTTGTTCACTGATTCGGGCTCAAGTCCCGGTCAGATCGCGCCGACCGCCCGCAGCCCGGCGATGGCGGCCGCATCGAGGCCGAACTCGGCCAGCACCGCGTCGGTGTCGGCTCCCAGCAGCGGCGGTGCCCTTCGGTAGCGCACGGGGGTCGCCGAAAGCTTCATCGGGCTGGCGACGAGGCGAACCGTGCCGGCCAGGGGATGCGGCAACTCGACCGTCATCTCGCGCTCGCGCACCTGGGGGTCGGCGAACACTTCGGCGAGGTCGTTGATCGGCCCGCACGGCACCTTCGCCGCCTCGAGCTCGGCCAGCCAGACGGCGCGCGGGCGCAGTTTCAGGCGCGCGGCCAACAAGGGCACGAGCGCGGCGCGATGGCGAACACGGCCGGCGTTGCGCGCGAACCGCTCGTCGCGGGCGAGCTCGGCGCAGCCGGCGACGGCGCAGAAACGGGCGAACTGGGTGTCGTTGCCGACGGCGAGGATGAGGTGGCCGTCCGCCACCTCGAACACCTGGTACGGGACGATGCTCTGGTGCGCGTTGCCGGCGCGCTGCGGCGCCACCCCGCTCGCAAGGTAGCCGGCGCCGAGGTTGGCGAGCATCGCGACCTGGGTATCGAGGAGCGCCATGTCAATCGCCTGGCCTTCACCGGTGCGGTCGCGGTGGCGCAAGGCGGCGAGGATCGCCGTCACCGCGTACATGCCGGTGAAGAGATCGGCGACCGCAACGCCGACCTTCTGCGGCCCGCCGCCCGATGCGTCGTCGGCAATCTCGGCGCGCGACGGGCCGGTCACGCTCATCAAGCCGCCCATGCCCTGCACCGCGTAGTCGTAGCCGGCGCGCTCGCGATACGGGCCGGTCTGGCCGAAGCCGGTGATGGAGCAATAGACGAGACGCGGGTTGCGCGTGCGCAAGGTCGCGGCGTCCAGGCCGCGCCGAGAAAGGTCACCCACCTTGAAGTTCTCGACCAAAACGTCGGCTCGATCAGCGAGAGTGCGCACCAGCTCCGAACCCGCGTTGGTGGCGATGTCGACGGTGATCGAACGCTTGTTGCGGTTCGTGCCGACGTAGTAGGCGGCATCCGGCGTCTCGGCGCCGGCCGGGTCGCGCAGGAACGGCGGGCCCCAGCCGCGCGTGTCGTCGCCGCCGGCGACGCCGTCGCGCGCCGGACGCTCGACCTTGATCACGTCGGCGCCGAGATCGGCGAGCGTTTGCGTGCACCAGGGCCCGGCGAGGACGCGCGAGAGGTCGAGGACGCGGACTCCCTCGAGGGCCATCGCGGACGAGGTCGGTAGGTCGCTCATGCCAACGATTGTCGGCCCGCCGGGATAATCGCCCGATGCAAACACGAGCCCGTCCGGGCGTCCGGGGCGCCGCCATGGCGCTTGCCGCGGGCGCCGCCACCCTCGCGTGCTCGCCGGTCCTCGACTGGCGCGAGGCACGCCCCGAGGGCAGCGGCGCCGAACTGATGTTCCCCTGTCGGCCTGCCCAGCAGGAGCGAACGGTCCGCATCGGCGCCGCTGTCGTGCCGATGCAGCTCCACTCGTGCACTGCCGGCGGTGCGACCTTCGCCCTCGCCACCGTGGACGTCGCCGATCCGGCCGGGGTGGGGCCCCTCCTGGGTGTCTTGCGAGCTGGGGCCGCCGCCAATCTCGGCGGAACGGCAAGCGAAGAGGGCGCGTTTTCGCCGCCGGGGGCGACGCCCAACGGTCAGAGTGCCCGACTCGTCGTCGTCGGGCAACGCGCCGACGGCCGCCGTGTCGTCGCCCGGGCAGCCTTCTTCGTTAAGGGTCTCAGGCTGTACCAGGCGACAGTCCTCGGCGCCGACGACGCAGGCGGCCGCGAAGCGGTCGACACCTTCTTCGGCGCGATCCGCCTGCCTTGAGACCGAACCCGTAAAACATCGCCCATGCCCGGTCTCCTCATCATCGCCCACGCGCCGCTCGCCTCCTCGCTCAAGGCCGTTGCCGAACACGCCTACCCCGATTGCGCAACGAGTCTGGCCGCCCTCGACGTTCTTCCCAATGTGCCGATCGAGGAAGCCGAGGCGCAAGCGCGTCAGATCCTTGGCCGGCTGGCCTCGCCAGAGCTCCTGATCTTCACCGACGTCTTCGGCGCCACCCCCTGCAACATCGCGCAGCGACTCGCCGACGGCGTTCGCGTCAAGGTCGTCACCGGCGTCAACGTGCCCATGCTCTGGCGCACGCTGTGCTACGTCGACGAATCGCTCGATGCGGTTGTCGCCCGGGCGATCTCGGGCGCGACGCAGGGCGTCATGCAGGTCGCCACGTCGCGGCCCCAGAACCAGACGCTGAAGACCCGCGGCCATGATCAAAGCGACCGTCAGGATCAATAACAAGCTCGGCCTGCACGCGCGGGCATCGGCCAAGCTGAGCAAGCTCGCCGGGACCTTTCGCGCCGATGTCTCGCTGAGCCGGAACGGCCGGCGGGTCAACGCCAAGAGCATCATGGGCGTGATGATGCTGGCTGCCGGCATCGGCACCGAGGTCGAGCTCGAGACCGACGGGGAAGACGAAGCGGCGGCGTTGACGGCGCTGACGGCCCTCATCGGCGACAAGTTCGGCGAGGGCGGGTAGACGTTCTTCCCGCGATGCCGAGATTGCGTCGGCGCCGTTTTGGTTGTCATCCGAGCCCGCATCGCGCGAGCGGCCGCAGTTCATGCGCCGCTGCTAGCATCGATCGCATGAGTTTCCAGCTCTTCGGCCTGCCCGTGTCGCGAGGCATCGCGATCGGCCGGGCCGTGCTGGTCGCCTCGAGCCGGCTCGACGTCGCGCACTACTACGTCGCAGCCGCAGATGTCGAGGCCGAGATCGACCGTCTGCGCGTCGCGCGCGACGCGGTCGCCGCCGAGCTCGCGGCGATGCAGCGCGATCTCCCGATCGAGGCCCCGGCCGAGCTTTCGGCGCTGCTCGACGTCCATTTGATGCTGCTCCACGACGACACCCTGACGGGTGCGACGAAGCAGTGGATTCGCGAGCGCCACTACAACGCCGAGTGGGCGTTGTCGGCGCAGCTCGAGGTGCTGGCACGCCAGTTCGACGAGATGGAGGACGAGTACCTGCGCGAAAGGAAGGCCGACCTCGAGCAGGTGGTCGAGCGGCTGCTCGGCGTTCTTGCCCGCGGCGACGACGGCGCGTCGCCCGGAGCGAGCCACGTGGTCACGCCGGAGCAGAGCGGCGAGGATCCGCTCGTCCTCGTCGCGGGCGACATCTCGCCTGCCGACATGCTGCGCTTCAAGGGCGGCGTCTTTCTCGGCTTCGTCACCGATGTCGGTGGCCGCACCTCGCACACGGCGATCGTCGCGCGCAGCATGGACATCCCGGCGGTCGTCGGCGCGCGCGAGGCGAGCCGGCTGATCCGCCAGGACGACTGGGTCGTGATCGACGGTGATGCCGGCGTCGTCGTCGTCGATCCGTCGCCGGCGGTGATCGCGGAGTACCGCGCCGTCAAGCGCGGCCGCGACCTCGGCCGCGCTGGCCTGGCGCGCCTGCGCGACTTGCCCGCGATCACGCTGGACGGGCAGCACGTCGAGCTGCTCGCCAATATCGAGCAGCCCGGCGACGCCGGCGCGGCGTTCGCCGCGGGTGCGGCCGGCATCGGCCTTTTCCGCAGCGAGTTCCTGTTCATGAATCGCGACGGCGAGTTGCCCGGCGAGGACGAGCAGTACGAGGCGTACCGCATCGCGGTCGAGGCGATGCATGGCCGGCCGGTGACGATCCGCAGCGTCGATGTCGGTGCCGACAAGTCGCTCGACAGGATGTCGGCCAACGAACTTCGCCATGAGCACGCGCTCAACCCGGCGCTCGGGTTGCGCGCGATCCGCTGGAGCCTGTCGGAGCCGGCGATGTTTCGCCAGCAGCTGCGAGCCATCCTGCGCGCCGGTGCGCATGGCCCGGTACGCATCCTGATCCCGATGGTTGCGCATCTCAGCGAGGTGCGCCACACGATCGACGCGTTGGCGCGGGCGCGTCAGCAGCTCGACGATGCCGGTCGAGCCTACGGGCCGGTCGAACTCGGCGCCATGGTCGAAGTGCCCGCGGCAGTGCTGATGCTGCCGGCGATCCTGCGCTACTTCGATTTCGTCTCGATCGGCACCAACGACCTCATCCAGTACACGCTCGCCATCGATCGCGCGGACGAAGCCGTCGCCCATCTCTACAACCCCTGGCACCCGGCGGTGCTTCAACTGGTGGCGCAGAGCGTGGCCTGCGCCAATCGTCTCGGACGGAACGTCAGCGTTTGCGGAGAGATGGCCGGGGACCCGGCCTTCACCGAGCTGCTGCTCGGCTTGGGCCTGCGCAGTTTCTCGATGCACCCGTCCCAGATCGTGACCGTCAAGGAACGCATCCTCGCCACCGATGCCGCGCGATGGGCCGTGGCGGTCGAGCGAGTAATCAGCGCGGACGACCCCGAGCGAGAGTGTCGAAGCGTGGCCGCCGCTGAGAGCGCCGAGCAGGTCCCCACGCTCGCGGTAGCGACGTCGGTGGTGTAAACTTTTAGGCTCGCTTGGAGGGTTGCACGAAGCACAATCGAACCCCCTTGCCTTGCAGTCCCGCCAGCCCAACCGGTTGACAGGGCTCTGCAAAACGTGGGAGAATCGTAGTCTTCGCTGAATGCTGCTCCTGCAGCTTTTCCAGCTGCCGCAAGGCCCCGCTCTTTAAAAACTGACAGCCGATAAGTGTGGGCGTTCGAGGCCGAGTGCCTTGGTCGAAAGACCGAGGTCTCA
>JBDSLQ010000115.1:0-6743 GCA_039916285.1 Caldimonas sp. | reverse complement strand
ATTCACAGGTTCGCGAGGCGCCGGCGAACGCGACCCCGGGCGCGACGCAGGTCCCGGCCAACAGCGCGACGGCAACGGCGACGGCGGCTGCCGTCGCGGCGACGGCAGCGCCCGCAGCGGCGGCGGCACCGCCGGCGCTCTACGGCCAGATCTGCAGCGCCTGCCACGCCGCCGGCATCGCCGGTGCGCCGAAGCTCGGCGACAAGGCGGCGTGGGCGCCGCGCATCGCCCTGGGCGTCGACACGCTGACGGCCGACGCGATCAAGGGCAAGGGCGCGATGCCGCCCAAGGGCGGCTCGAGCGCGAGCGACGCCGAGATCAAGGCCGTCGTCGTCTACATGGTGAACGCCTCGAAGTAGGCGCGCGCCGCGTCGCCACCGGGCCGGCCTCGCGCCGGCCTTTTCAATGCGCCGGCGCGGCGCGCCCCGCCGCCGGGCTCAGCCGGAAGCCGAAGCGAGCGACCAGCGCCTCGAACCGCACCTCCTCCGGCGTCCAGACGCCGCACTCGACGGCGTCTCCCGCGACGTTCATGTCGAGCGTGTGGACGATGCCGAGGCCGAGGTCGCTGGCGAGGAAGAGCCGCCCGGCCTCGTCGAGGAACGCCTGCCCCGCAACGGCCGCGAGCCCGGTGTGGCTCGTGACGACGACGCTCGAGGTCGGATCCGACTGCAGGCGCCAGACCCAGGGCGCGGCCTCGAGCTCGACGTAGACGCGCTGCGGCCCGTTCTGGAAGAACCAGGCACCGCTGTCGTCCGACGCGTAGTTGCGGGCGACGAACTCGCGCAGCTTGTCGTGCTCGATGCGGCTGCCCTTGACGACCGGGAACGGCCCGGCCGCCTGGATCCGGTCGTCGCGCATGTACCAGTCGCCGCGCGCGTCGAGCGCGAGCCACGCGTAGCAGTGCGGCACATTGGGCCACTTCTTCAGGGCGGCGGCGACGATCGCGTCCATGCGCCGATTCTGCGCGCCGAGGACGCTAGAGGCGATCGGCGAGCCATCCGGCCACACGGCCGGGGAGGGTCTTGACGTGGCCCGGCCAGCGGCCGCCGACGAAGCCCACGTGGCCGCCGTGCGCCGGCTGCCAGAGCGTCACGCACGGACCGACCTCGCCCGGGCGCGGCAGTGCCGACGCCGGCAGGAACGGATCGTTGCGCGCGTTCAGCACCAGCGCCGGAATGCGGATGCGATCGAGCCCGGACTTGGCCGAAGCGCGCGCGTAGTAGTCGTCGGCGCCGGCGAAGCCGTGCAGCGGGCCGGTGAAGATCTCGTCGAAGTCGCGCAGGTCGCGCGCCGCGCGCATCGCCTTCGCGTCGAACAGGCCCGGATGCTGGCCGAGCTTGACCAGCGCCTTCTGCTTCATCGTCCGCATGAACATCCGCGTATACACCTGGCGGCCGAAGCCGCGGCCGATGGCGCGGCCGCCGGCGGCGAGATCGAGCGGCGCCGAGACGGCGGCGACGGCGCGCACGCAGTTCGCCGCGCTCGCGCCGGCTTCCTCGGCGAAGCGCAGCAGCGCGTTGCCGCCAAGCGAGACGCCGACGGCGACGATCGGCCCGGCGTGCAGGGCGCGGCAGCGCCCGAGCATCCAGCCGACTTCCTCGTGGTCACCCGAGTGGTAGGCACGCGGCGCGTGATTGATCTCGCCCGAGCAGCCGCGAAAGTGCGGCAGCACGAAGCGCCAGTCGCGGCGACGCGCCTCGGCCGCGAACGCCTGCGCGTAGTGGCTCGACGACGAGCCCTCGAGGCCGTGGAAGAGCACGAGCAGCGGCGCCGCCGCATCGTCGCCCTGCCAGTCGGCGTCGACGAAATCGCCATCGGGCGTCGCCCAGCGCTCGCGTCGCAGGACCGGCGCCGCGCCGTCGAAGCGGCGGCTGAAAAGCGCCGGCCAGATCGTCTGCACATGGCCGCCGGGAAGCCAGCGCGGCGCGCGGAAGTCGTTCATCGTGCTCGGCGTCGGCCGGGCCGCCCCGAGAACGCCGAGGCCGCCGCGGAAGGCGGCGAACGAAGGGCGGCGCCACCGGGCTCCATCGGATTCAGTGCAGCGTCGACGCCGCCTCGGCAGGGTCCTGCGCCTCGCCCGGCGTTCCCGGGCTCGCGTGATGCGCGACCAGGCGCCAGCCCTGCGACGACTTGAGGTAGACGTTGGTTGCGACGACCCACGCGAACTTCTCGCTGTCGGCGGCCACGACGCGAACGCGCTCGAGCACGCTGTGCACCGCGCTCGAATGCGACTCGAGACGGCGCACCCGGTGCGGCTCGGCATCGATCGCGCCGCTGGCGAACATCGCCTCGAACGAGACGCGGATCGCCGCCGCGCCGACCAGTCGCGCACCGCCCGGGTGGACGCAGCAGATCTCGTCGTCGTCCGACCACAGGCCCATCAGGCGCTCGATGTCGCCGCGGCGCATCGCGTCGTACAGCTCGAGCTCGATGTCGTCGGCCGAGACGAGGGGTGGGGCGGGTGGCTTGGGGCGGGCCATGCAATCTTCTTCGGTTAACCTTCCGGGCGCTGGAATTGTAGGAAGGCACGCCGGGCGCCCCGCCCGCACCCATGGTCACACCCCCCGCCGACTGGACCGAGCGCAGCCATGATCTGTCGCGCCTGCTCGCCCGCGCCGGGCTCGGCGATCGTGCGGCATTTGCCACGCTTTACGAGCGCACGAGCTCGCATCTGCTCGCCGTCGTGTTGCGTATCAACCGGGACCGAGCCCAGGCCGAAGACATCCTGCAGGAGGTGTACGTCAACGTCTGGCGGGCGGCGACGAGCTTCGACGCGGCGCAAAGCCAGCCGCTGACATGGCTCACGAGCATCGCGCGCAACCGCGCCATCGACAGCCTGCGCCGCCTGCAGGCCCAGCCCCAGATGCGAAGCGCCGGTCCTTCGGCCGGCGGCCGAGACAGCGAGGACGACGACGTGTACGACACCGTGGCAGACGATTCGCCCGGCCCGCTCGATCTCCTGAGCCGGGCCGCCGAGGCCCGCTCGCTCGCCGCCTGCATGGACAAGCTCTCGCCGACGCAGCGCCAGAGCGTCGCGCTCGCGTTCTTCCAGGGACTCAGCCATTCCGAGGTCGCGACGCAGATGCGCCAGCCGCTCGGCACCGTGAAATCGTGGGTTCGCCGCTCGCTGGCGACCCTCAAGGTCTGCCTCGACGGCGCGCTGCAGGGCGACGCGGCGAAGCGCGGCGAATGACATGGACTACGGTCGCAGCGAGCTCGCCGACGCCCTCGCCGCCGAGTACGTGATCGGCACGCTGCGCGGCGGCGCCCGGCGGCGCTTCGAATCGCTGCTGCCGGCACACCCCGAGCTGCGCGACGCGACCCACGCGTGGCACGAGCGGCTGATGCCGCTCACCGCAGTGCTCGTGCCGGTGCAGCCGTCGGGCGAGGTCTGGCGCCGCATCTCGGATCGCCTCGATCGCCGCCGGAGCGTTGTCGCCGGCGCCTGGGAGCGCCTCTCGTTCTGGCGCGGCCTCAGCGCCTTCGCGAGCGTCGCCGCGATCGGTCTCGTCGTGCTGCTCGCCAACCCGCGCCCGGCGGCGCCGCCGGTCGTCGTCGTCCTCGCTGCCACCGGCGCCGCCGCAAGCGGCGTGGCCGCTGCGCCGATCGTCGCCAGCATCAGCGGCGACGGCGCGACGCTCGTGACGCGGCCGATCACGCCGGTCGCCTTGCGCCCGGATCGCTCTCTCGAGCTGTGGGCCGTGCCGACCCAGGGCGCGCCGCGCTCGCTCGGCGTGCTTCCCGGCGGCGCCGGCGTCGTCGCCCTGCGCGGCAAGGTGCTGGCCGGCGCCGACACGCTGGCCGTGTCGGTCGAACCGGCAGGCGGGTCGCCGACCGGCGCCCCCACCGGCCCGATCGTCTACGCCGGGAAGTTCTCGCTGTAGGCGCGAACTTCCCGGCGTTGCCGGGTCAGGGCTGCTCCCTCCCCATCCCCTCCCTCCGAGAGGGAGGGGCGGACGACGTTGTCGCCCCGCTGGCGCTGGCCACTTGCGAGAGCGCGGCTTCGACACGATCGGGCGCGACGCTGGTCAGGCAGCGGTAGTGGCCGAAGCGGCAGGTGCGGTCGAAGCACGGCATGCAATCGAGCTGCAGCTCTTCCTTGAGCCAGAGGACGCGGGCGCGGTCGTTCAGCGGCGGCGTGTGCAGCGGGCTGGTCGAGCCGAAGACGGCGACCTGGGGAACGCCGAAGGCGGCCGCGACGTGCATCAGGCCGGAGTCGTTGCTCGCCAGGCCGCGCGATGCGGCGATCAGCGCGATGGCGTCGAGCAGCCGGGTCCGTCCAGCGAGAACGCGGCACGCGCCGCCGCCGGCGGCGGCTGCAATCTCCGCACAAAGCTCGGCTTCCCCCGGCGATCCGAGGAGCACCACCGTCGCGCCGTCGGCAGCGTGCAGAGAACGCGCCAGCGCCGCGTAGTGCGCCACCGGCCAGCGCTTGGCAGGCCCGTACTCGGCGCCCGGTGCGAACGTCCAGTAGCCTCCGGACGGCAGGTCGTGCGCCGCCGTGATCCGTGCGAGCGTCTCGTCATCGAGCTGCAGGCGCGGGCGCCGGTTCGCGTCGAACGTTTCGCCGGCGAGCGCGCCATAAAACGCGACCATCGGTGGCCGGCCGTGCGGATTGGGGCGGTGCCGATTGAGAAGCAAGCGCCGGCCCTCGCCGCGGTAGCCAACACGATCCGGGATTCGCGCCAGCCACGGCAGCAGCGCCGACTTGATCGAGTTCGGCAGCACGTAGGCGACGTCGAAGCGGTCGCGCAGCGTCGCCGCGATTCGCCGACGCGCCGCCCAGTCGAGGCGGCCGTGCGCGAACGGCAGCTCGATCGTCTCGGCGACCCCGGGCATCGCCCGGAACACCGGCGCCACCCAGGGCAGGGCGGCGACTGTGAGACGTTCGCCGCGCTCGGCCAGCGTCGCGACGAGCGGCTCGGCCATGACGGCGTCGCCGATCCACTGCGGGGCGACGACGAGCGTGCGCGTCACGGCCCGCCCGCTGCCGTCAATGCGCGTCGACCTTCTCGCCCGGCTTGAGGCGGTACTCCGTGCCGCAGTACGGGCACTTGCCGACGCCGGCGCTGGCGACGTCGATGAAGATCCGCGGGTGGTTGCTCCAGAGCGGCATCAACGGGTTCGGGCAGAACACCACCCCCGGGCCTTGCAGCTCTGCGGCGGTCAGCTCGACGGTGGCGCGCGATCCATCGGTGGCCATGCGCGTCAGACCTTGGTCAGCCACTCGGCGTACTTGGGATTCCTGCCGTGGACGATGTCGAAGAAGGCGCTCTGTATCTTCTCGGTGATCGGCCCACGGCTGCCGGCGCCGAGCTCGATGCGATCGAGCTCGCGGATCGGCGTCACCTCGGCGGCCGTGCCGGTGAAGAACGCCTCGTCGCAGATGTAGACCTCGTCGCGCGTGATGCGCTTCTCGACCAGCTTCAGGCCCAGGTCGTTGCAGATCGCGAGGATGGTGTTGCGGGTGATGCCGTCGAGCGCGCCGGCCGAGAGGTCGGGCGTGTAGACGACGCCCTTCTTGATCATGAACAGGTTCTCGCCCGCGCCCTCGCTGACGAAGCCGCTCGCGTCGAGGAGCAATGCCTCGTCGTAGCCGTCGTCGAGCGCTTCCATGTTGGCGAGGATCGAGTTGGTGTAGTTGGAGACCGCCTTGGCCTGCGTCATGGTGATGTTGACGTGATGGCGCGTGTAGCTCGACGTCTTGACGCGGATGCCGCGCTTCAAGCCCTCCTCGCCGAGGTAGGCGCCCCACGGCCAGGCCGCGACCATCAGGTGCACGGTGTTGCCTTTCGGCGAGACGCCGAGCTTCTCGGAGCCGATCCACGTCAGCGGGCGCAGGTAGCACGACTCGAGCTTGTTCTCGCGCACGACCGTGCGCTGCGCCTCGACGACCTCGTCGAACGGGAACGGGATCTTCATGCGCAGGATCTTGGCGCTGTTGAAGAGACGCTGGGTGTGCTCGTAAAGCCGGAAGATCGCCGTGCCGTTGACGGTGTTGTAGGCGCGGACGCCCTCGAACGCGCCGCAGCCGTAGTGCAGCGTGTGGGTCAGGACGTGGATCTTCGCGTCGCGCCACTCGACGAGCGTTCCATCCATCCAGATCTTGCCGTCGCGGTCGGCCATCGACATGAAGCGCTCCATCGCTGTGATCGGGGCGCTGATTCTAGGCGGCCGGCTCGGCGCCGCGGGTCGCAGGCTCGTCGGGCCGCTCGACTCGCCAGCGCGCGAGACGCGCGCGCTCGAAGTGGAGCACCACGCTCGTGCCGCCGTCGTCGCTCCAGCGCCAGTCGTCGTCGCTTCCGGCGACCTTCCTGCCGAGGCTCTTCGTCTTCGTCACCACCTGCAGCATCGTCATGCCGGCGGCGAGCCCGGCATGGAACATGACGGCGTTGGCGACGTGGCCGACCGGCAGGCCGGCGGCGTTCTTCATCACCCGCACCGCCCGGTTGAACTGCAGCAGCAGCCAGAAGACGATCGCGCTCGCCGCGAAGGCCAGGCCGGCGAGGTCGTAGGCGCGCCAGGCGGCAAAGGTGAACAGCGCGGCCAGTAGCCAGCCCAGGCGCGGGTTCATCGCCGTCTCACAGGGTCCGAACGAGGTCGATCGCTTCCTCGATGCGTTCGACCGGATGGATGGTGAGCCCCTCGAACGCCTTCGGCGCAGCGCCTTTCGGCGAGGCTCCGGCAGACGCGCCTTTCGGCGAGCCACCGGCAGACGCGCCCTTCGGCGCGTTGGCCTTGGG
>JBDSLQ010000114.1:0-3247 GCA_039916285.1 Caldimonas sp. | reverse complement strand
AGGGCGAATACCCGTTCACCCCCATCACCTCCTTCCTGCCGGACCTGACGCCGGAGGTGCTGGCCGAAAACCGCCACTGGCTGCAGCCCGCCGCCCTCGATGCCAACGATTTCCTGGTGCTCTGCATCCAGTCCTACGTGCTGCGCACGCCCAACCACACCATCCTGGTCGATACCTGCGTCGGCAACGACAAGCCGCGCCCGACCCGCCCGATCTGGGACATGAAAACCGACGACACCTGGATGCGCGCCCTCGCCGCCGCCGGCCTCGATGCCGACGCCGGCCGCATCGCGGGCACGCTGAGCCACGGCGCCAAGCGCCAGCTCGAGATCGCGATGTGCCTGGCGACGGCGCCGCGCGCGCTCCTGCTCGACGAGCCGCTCGCCGGCATGGGCGCCGAGGAGACCGGGCGCATGCTCGACCTGCTCGTCGGCCTGAAGGCCGGGCACGCGGTGCTGCTCGTCGAGCACGACATGGACGCGGTGTTCCGCGTCGCCGACCGCATCACGGTGATGGTCAACGGGCAAGTGATCGCGAGCGACGTGCCCGATCGCATCCGCAACGATCGCGCCGTGCAGCTTGCCTACCTCGGCGATGGTGCCCCCACGCTTGCGGCTGACGCCGCCGCGCTGCCCCGCGAGGGGGCGCGGCCGGGCTTGGGGCCGCCCGGCGCCCCGCGGAGACATTGACGCGATGACAGCGCTCCTCGCCGTCGACGACCTTCACGCCCGCTACGACGACAGCCACGTGCTGCGCGGCGTCACCCTCGACGTCGCCGCCGGCCGCTCGCTCGGCCTGCTCGGCCGAAACGGCATGGGCAAGACGACGCTGATCCGCACCGCCCTCGGCTACGTGCGCGCGGCCGGCGGTAGCGTCGCCTGGCAGGGCCGTGCCGTGACCGGCGCGCCGCCCGAGCGCATGGCGCGCCTGGGCGTCGGCTACGTCCCCGAAGGGCGCGGCATCTTCCCGAACCTCTCGGTGCGCGAGAACCTCGTCATGTGCGCGCGCACCGGCGCCGACGGACGCCGCGAATGGACGCTGGAGCGCGTCCTCGCCACCTTCCCGCGCCTGTCGGAACGGCTCGGCCACGGCGGCCAGCAGCTCTCCGGCGGCGAGCAGCAGATGCTCGCCATCGGCCGTGCCCTGCTCACCAATCCGCTCCTGCTCATCCTCGACGAGGCAACGGAAGGGCTCGCGCCGCTCGTCGTCGCCGAGATCTGGCGCACGATCGCCGAGATCCGCACGACGGGCATCGCGACGCTCATCGTCGACCGCAACGCGCGCGCCGTGCTGGCCCATACCGACGACGCCGTCGTCCTCGAGAAGGGCCGCATCGTCCTCGCGGGCGAGTCGGCGGCGGTCGGCGCCGACGGCGCGGCCCTGTCGCGTTTCCTCGGCGTTTGACGGCGCTTGCCAGCCTTGCGCTTCTGCTTCCCATCTCCAACGTTCGCGAGGCCCGCATGATTCTCGAAGTCGCCGACATCCGCATTCCGCCCGGCAAGAACGCCGCGTTCGAGGCCGCCATCGCGCGGGGCCTGGCCACCGTCATGCCGCGGGCCACAGGCTTCGTCGCCCACAAGGTCCAGCGCTGCATCGAATCACCGGAGCGCTATGTGCTGCTGATCTGGTGGCAGACGCTCGAGAACCACACGATCGATTTTCGTCAAGGACCGCTGTTCGCCGAGTGGCGGTCGTTCATCGGCCCGTTCCTCGCGTTGCCGCCGGTCGTGGAGCACTTCGAGCTCGCGCTCGAATCAGGCCGGCCAGGCTGATCCCGGTGCCGTTGTGAACGGCGTGTAGAAGCAAACGCCGAAACTGTTCTTCGCCGCCGCAGAACCCGTCCCGGCGAGCGCTTCGATTCCGCTCGGCTCGCGCTCGCTCGACCGGGCACGACGCGAGGTCAACGAACCATTCGTCGCATGCTCATGCGACGCCCTCGTATCATCGAACGCATGAAGCTCAACCGTACTGCCCACGCCGCGGTTGCGTCGCTGTGCCTGCTGGGAGTCGCGGCGCTCCCCGTGCAGGGCGCGTCGGCGGCGACGCCGAGGGCGGCCTCCAAGAAGGCTGCGAAGGCGACGAATGCGCCGGCGATCCTGAAGGTCGCGCCGGTCGTCTACCGCGAGCGCCGCCTCGGCAACGGCCTGCAGGTGATCACGGTCGAGAACCGGTCGAGCCCGACGGTGAGCGTGCAGGTCTGGTACCACGTCGGCAGCCGCGACGACCCGGCCGGCCGCTCGGGATTCGCCCATCTCTTCGAGCACATGATGTTCAAGGGAACGGCCTACCTGCGCGGCGAGCAGTTCGACCGCCTGACCGAGGACGTCGGCGGTGCCAACAATGCCGCGACCGGCGACGACGTGACCTACTACCACGAGGTCGTGCCGTCCAACCATCTCGAGACGCTGATCTGGGCCGAGGCCGAGCGAATGGCCAACCTCAAGGTCGACGAGGCCAGCCTCAAGTCGGAGCGCGCCGTCGTCCAGGAAGAGTACCGCCAACGTGTTCTTGCCACGCCGTACGGGCGGCTCTTCAATGCCTTCGAGCCTTCCGCCTACATCGAGCATCCGTACAAGCGGCCGCGCATCGGCAACATCGCCGAGCTCGAGGCGGCGACGCTCGCCGACGTCGTCGCCTTTCACGCCCGCTTCTATCGCCCCGACAACGCAACGCTCGTCGTCGTCGGCGACTTCGACCAGAAGCAGCTCGATGCCTGGATCGACAAGTACTTCGCGCCGGTGGCCAGACCCGCCGCGCCGCTGCCGCGCTTCGACGCGCGCGAGCCGCCGTGGCAGAGCGATCGCGTCGCCAAGGTCACCGGCCCGCAGGTGCCGCTGCCCGCGGTCGCGGCGATCTGGCTCGCGCCGCCGGTAACGAGCACCGACGCGCCTGCCCTGCAGGTGGCCGCCGCCGTGCTTGCCGACGGGGAATCGTCGCGCCTCAACCAGTCGCTCGTCTACCGCCAGCGCGTCGCGACGCAGGCAGGCTTCAGCGCCGACCTGCGCGTCGGTCCCGGCCTGCTGATCGCTTACGCCATCGCCGCCGGCGGCAAGCCGCCGGCAGAGGTGAGCGCGGCGCTGCTCGCCGAAGTGACGCGCCTGGCGAGCAGGCCGCCCAGTGCGGCCGAGCTTGCGAAGGTGAAGACACAACTCGTGACGCAGGCGTTCGTGTCGCGCCAGACGCCGCTCGGCCTCGCCTCCGCAATCGCCGAAGCGGCGGTGCTCGAGGGCGATGCGGCTCGCATCAA
>JBDSLQ010000113.1:0-3365 GCA_039916285.1 Caldimonas sp. | reverse complement strand
GCCGCGCTCGCCCGCGCCGAACTCGGCCGCCTCGTCGCGCCGAGCGAAACCGCGCTGCTGAGAAAGCTCGGCGAGTACGGGCCGATGCTCGGCGCCGCCGCCGCGACGCTGGCGCCGCACGAGGTCGCGTTCTATCTGCGCGAGCTGGCAGCGACATTCCACAGCTACTACGGCGCGGAAAGGTTCCTCGTCGACGATCCCGAGCTGGCGCGCGCCCGCATGGCATTGCTCGCGGCGACGCGCCAGATCGTCCGCAACGCGCTCGCCGTTCTCGGCGTCAGCGCGCCGGAGCGCATGAAAAGAGAGATGGACACGGCATGAAGGCACCCCCAATTCGCTCCGCCCAGCGCGGCGGCTTCCTGATCGGTCTGGTCGTCGGCCTGCTGATCGGCCTGGCGGCGGCTCTCGCCGTCGCCCTGTACGTGACCAAGGCGCCCAACCCGTTCGTCAACAAGGTGCCGGCGCGAACGCCGACGCAAGACGCCGCCGAGGCCGAGAAAAACCGCAACTGGGATCCCAACAGCGCCCTCGCCGGCCGCAATCCGGCCTCAGGCGTCGTCAGCTATCCGGTCGGCCCGGCGGCGCGGCCGAGCCTGGTCGCGCCCGCCGTCATCGATCCGATCTTGCCGGCGGCGCCGGACGCGCGGGCAGCCCGTCCCGGCGCGGCAGCGAGCGGGGCAATCGCCCAGGTCCCGGCACCGCGCGCTTCGCAGGTCGTGACCTCCACCCTTTCCGCGGGCGCGTTTACCTATTTCGTGCAAGCCGGCGCTTACTCTCGCAGCGAGGATGCCGAGCAGCAGCGGGCCAAGCTGGCGATGCTGGGAGTTCAGAGCCGCCTTACCGAGCGCGAGCAAGCCGGCAAGATGGTCTACCGCGTCCGCGTGGGCCCGTTCGAACGGCGCGAAGATGCGGAAAACGCCAAGGAAAAGCTCGGCGATTCCGGTGTCGAGTCGGCACTGGTGGCGGTTCAGAAGTAAGGTCGCGCCCTTCATCGCAATCTGCCGTCGAACGACCGCTTTCGGCGATCGAGCCCCAGAGCCCATGACTTTCAATCGTCGCGATTTCAACACCGGTCTGCTCGGGGCCGGTCTCGGCACCGTCTTGCCGCGGCCTGCGCTCGCCCAGGCCGCGCCGAAAGAGGGCGTGCACTACGTTCGACTGGGAGAGCCGCTGGCCGCGGCCGCCGCCGGCAAGATCGAGGTGATCGAGTTCTTCTGGTACGAGTGCCCGCACTGCAGCGCCTTTGAGCCGGCGCTCGAGGCCTGGACCAAGCGCCAGGGCGACGATGTTGCGTTCAGGCGTGTGCCGGTCTGGTTTCGCGAAGAGCCGTTCAGCACCCAGCAACGCCTTTTCTACACGCTGGAAGCGCTCGGCCTCGTGCCGACGCTGCACCGCAAGGTGTTCCAGGCGATCCACGGCGAGCGCGCCCGCCTGCGCACCGCAGAAGACCTGGCCGCGTTCGCGCTCAAGAACGGCGTCGATCCGGTCACCTTCATGACCACCTACGGTTCCTTCGGGGTGCAATCGAAGTCGCAACAGGCGCGCCAGACCGCCTCGGCCTACAAGATCGACGCCGTCCCGGCGATGGGCGTGCAGGGCCGCTACTACACCAACGGCAACCTCGCCAACACCGGCTTGCCGCCGGGGTCGGTCGACAGGATGTTGAGCGTCGTCGACGCGCTCATCGCCCGCGTTCGCCAGGGAGACCGGGCCTAGAAGGCCGCCCGCGTCACCGGGAAGGCGACGCCGCGGCAGGAATTCACGACGGCGCACGGGGGTCCGTGGCATAGAATGACCTGCAAGATTCATGCCGCCATGCGGAACCGCCTTTTCCCGTGCCCACTGCTCCTTTTCTCCCGCTGAAGTTCGGTCGCTCTGCCGCCCTCGCGCTCGCCGGCTTCGTTGCCCTGGCCCTGCCGGTGCAGGCCGAGAAGGCCGATCGCTTCAAGCCGCTCAACGTCGAAGCGGATCTGCCCGGCAAGATCGACCTGCTGAACCAGTTCGTCGTTTTCAACGGCAACGTCGTGGTCACCAAGGGGACGATGACGATCCGGGCGGCGCGCATCGAGGTGCGCGAGCTTCCCGACGGCTATCACACCGCGGTCGCGTTCGGCTCGCCAACGCAGCACGCCACCTTCCGCCAGAAGCGCGACGCACCCGACGAGTACATCGCCGGCGATGCCGAGCGGCTCGAATACGACGGCAAGTCCGACGTCATCCGCTTCGTCAACAACGCCTCGGTGCGGCGCCTGCGCGGCAGCGAGACCAGCGACGAAATCTCCGGCAACCTCGTCACCTACGACAGCACGACCGAGGTCTTCAACGTCAGCGGCGGCGCGGCGGCGACCGCGGCGAATCCGGGCGGGCGTGTCCGGGCTGTCCTGATGCCGAAGGAAGGCAGCGCGGCGGCCGCCGAGGCAGCGCGCGCGGCGAGCGCGCCGGCACAGCTGCGCGTCGCGCCGGCGCTCGGGGAGAAGCGGTGACGGCGGCGCCGGGCGACGGCGGTGCCCCGCACCGGCTCGAAGCGCACGGCCTGCGCAAGTCGTACGGCTCGCGCACCGTTGTCGACGGCGTGCGGCTGAGCGTCGGCATCGGTGAAGTCGTCGGCCTGCTCGGCCCCAACGGCGCGGGCAAGACGACGAGCTTCTACATGATCGTCGGCCTGGTCCGCGCCGACGGCGGCCAGATCAACATTTCCGGCCGGCGCATCGAGCGCATGCCGATCCACCAGCGCTCGCGCCTCGGCTTGTCGTACCTGCCGCAGGAGCCCTCGATCTTCCGCAAGCTCGACGTCGAGGAGAACATCCGCGCCGTCCTCGAGCTGCAGATCGGGCCCGACGGCCGGCCGCTGAAGAAGGCGGCGCTCGACGAGATGCTCGAGCGCCTGCTGCGCGACCTCTCGATCGAGAAGCTGCGCGCTT
Organism: Caldimonas sp.; assembly: GCA_039916285.1. GTDB lineage: Bacteria > Pseudomonadota > Gammaproteobacteria > Burkholderiales > Burkholderiaceae_C > Schlegelella_A. The sequence continues at coordinate 444 of JBDSLQ010000113.1, read as the reverse complement.
CGCCCGCGCCGGCGCTCTCGGGCGGCGAACGGCGCCGTGTCGAGATCGCGCGCGCTCTGGCGACGCAGCCGCGCTTCATCCTCCTCGACGAGCCGTTCGCCGGCATCGACCCGATCGCGGTGATCGAGATCCAGCGAATCATCGGCTTCCTCAAGGAGCGCGGCATCGGCGTTCTCATCACCGATCACAACGTGCGCGAGACGCTCGGCATCTGCGATCGCGCCTACATCATCAGCGAAGGTCGGGTCCTCGCCGAAGGAACGCCTGCGGAGATCGTCGCCAACGCCGACGTCCGCAAGGTCTACCTCGGCGAGCACTTCAGGATGTGATGGTGCCCCCACGCTCGCATCGGTCGCTGCGCTCCTTCCGTTCGCTGCCCCCCGAGGGGGCGCGGCCGGCCTTGGGAGCGGCCCGGCGGCCGGCCGGCCGCGGCCTCGTGACGCC
>JBDSLQ010000112.1:0-3395 GCA_039916285.1 Caldimonas sp. | reverse complement strand
CTGGCCAGGGGCCGCGCGCGCTGATTGCCGAGCTGGTCGCCGGCGAGCTGGCCCGTGCCGCCGGCCTGCCGGTGCCCGAGATCGTGTTCGCATGCGTCGACGCCGACCTCGCGCGAACCGAGCCCGATGCCGAAATCCAGGATCTGATTCGCGCCAGCGCCGGCGCCGCCGACGGCAGCAGCGGCCTCAACCTCGCCCTCGACTACCTGCCGGGATCGGTGGCGTTCGATCCGCTCGCCTGGCAGCCCGACGCCGGCCTCGCCTCGCGCATCGTCTGGTTCGACGCCTTCGTCACCAACCTCGATCGCACGCCGCGCAACACCAACATGCTCGTCTGGCACGACAGGCTCTGGCTGATCGACCACGGCGCCGCGCTCTACTTCCATCACTCGTCGTCGGCGGATTTCGGCGCGCGCGCGACAAGCTCGTTTCCGGCGATCAAGGATCATGTCCTGCTGCCGTTCGCGAACGATCTCGGCGGTGCCGACGCGACGATGTCGGCGCGATTGACGGGCGAACGCATCGCCGAGGTGACGGCGCTCATCCCCGACGACTGGCTCGACGACAACCCGCATTTCGCCGGCAAGGCCGCGCACCGCGCCGCCTATGCCGATTACTTCGCGCAACGGCTGCGCGCGCCGCGTGCTTTCGCGGAGGAGGCGGCGCATGCCCGATCCCTGCACGTATGACTACGCGATCGTTCGCGTCGTTCCGCGCGTCGAGCGCGGCGAGTTCGTCAACGTCGGCGCGATCGTCTCGTCCGACGCGAAGGGCTATCTCGCGGCGCGCTTCGCGTTCGACGAGGCCCGCCTGCTCGCGCTCGACCCGAAGGTCGACCTGAACGCGGTGCGGACGGCGCTCGCCGCGATCGCCGCGGTCTGCGCCGGCGGTGCGCCGGCCGGGGCCATCGGGCGCCTCTCGCTGCGCGAGCGTTTCCACTGGCTCGTCGCGCCGCGCAGCACGATCATCCAGACTTCCGCCGTCCACACCGGTCGCTGCGAAGATCTCGCCGACGCGCTCGATCGCCTCCTCGAGCGGATGGTGCGGCCGCCCACGGCTTCCCGGTCATCGCCATGACGGATCCCATCGCCGCCGACGACACCGGCGCTGCCGACCTGCCGTTTCGCCCGATCGACGCGCTGATCCGCGAACACGCGCAGGCGACGCCGCGCCGGGCGGCGCTCGTCGACTCGACCACCACGCTCGACTACGGCGCGCTCGACGCGCTGATGGACCGCGTCGCCGCGTCGCTGCAGCGCGACGGCGTCGAGCCCGGTGCGGCGATCGCCGTCTGCGCGCTCAACTCGACACGCTACGCGGCGATCTTCCTCGGCGCGCTGCGCGCCGGCGTGGTCGTCGCCCCGCTCGCCGCGTCGGTCACGCCGGCGAGCTTTCGCTCGATGGTCGCCGACGCCGGCGCGCAACTGCTCTTCGCCGACGCCAGCGCGGACGCGGTGCTCGGAGACGGCGCGCAACTGCCCCGGCGGATCGCGCTCGACATGCGCGCGCCCGGCGACGCCTTCGACGGTTGGCTCGCGCCCGCCGGCAGCACGCCGGAGGCAGTCGAGATTCGCCCCGAGATGTCGTTCAACATCATCTACTCGTCGGGGACGACCGGCACCCCGAAGGGGATCGTCCAGCCGCACGGCATGCGCTGGACTCACATCATGCGCGGCGGCCGGTTCGGCTACTCGCGCGCCACCGTGACGCTGCTCGCGACGCCGCTGTACTCGAACACGACCCTGGTCGTCTTCTTCCCGACCATCGCCTTCGGCGGCACCGTCGTGCTGATGGAGAAGTTCGACGTCGACCGCTATCTCGCGCTGGCGGCGCATCACCGCGTCACCCACACGATGCTGGTCCCGGTGCAGTACCAGCGCCTGATGGCAAGCCCCCGCTTCGGCGACCACGACCTGTCGTCGTTCCAGATGAAGTTCTGCACCAGCGCGCCGTTCGCGGCGGCGCTGAAGGCCGACGTCGTCGCGCGCTGGCCCGGCGGGCTGGTCGAGTTCTACGGCATGACCGAGGGCGGCGGCACCTGCATCCTCGCCGCGCACGACCACCCGACCAAGCTGCACACCGTCGGCCAGCCCTCGGCCGGCCACGACATCCGCCTCATCGACGAGGCCGGCCAAGAGCTGCCGCGCGGCGCGACCGGCGAGGTCGTCGGCCATTCGGCGGGCATGATGGCCGGCTACCACGGCCAGCCGGCGAAGACGGCCGAGGCGGAATGGTTCGACGCCGACGGCAAGCGCTTCATCCGCACCGGCGACATCGGCCGCTTCGACGACGAGGGATTCCTCACGCTCGTCGATCGCCGCAAGGACATGATCATCAGCGGCGGCTTCAACCTCTATCCGAGCGACCTCGAGGCGGTGCTGCGCGAGCATGCCGACATCGCCGAGGCGGCGGTCGCCGGCGTTCCGTCCGAGCGCTGGGGCGAGACGCCGGCCGCCTGGGTGGTCGTTCGCGAAGGCGCGCCCGTCGACGCCGAAGCGCTGCGCACTTGGGCGAACGAGCGCGTCGGCAAGACCCAGCGCATCGCGTTCCTGGAGATCGTCGCCGAGCTGCCACGCAGCGCGATCGGAAAGATCCTGAAGCGCGAGCTGCGCGACCGCTTCGTCGCCGCCCACCCAACCGTATCCGGAGCTTCCCATGCCTGACTCGCACCACCCCGCAACGCCGCTCGGCGCGAGCGGCCTCAAGGTCACCAAGCTCTGGCTCGGCACGATGATGTTCGGCGACCAGACCGATGAGGCCGAAGCCGGCCGCATCGTCGCCGCCGCGCGCGACGTCGGCGTCAACGCGATCGACACCGCCGACGCCTACGCGGGCGGCGAATCCGAGCGGATCACCGGCCGCCTCATCGCCGCCGACCGCGAGCGCTGGGTGCTCGCGACCAAGCTCGCCAACCCGACCGGTGCCGATCCGAACGATCGCGGCCTGTCGCGGCGCCACATGATTCGCGCGGTCGACGCGAGCCTGAAGCGCCTGGGCACCGACTGGGTCGACATCCTCTACCTGCATCGCGAGGACGCGACGACGCCACTCGAGGAAACGGTCGCGGCGATGGCGCACCTGCTCTCGACGGGCAAGGTGAACTACTTCGGCGTCTCCAACTTTCGCGCCTGGAACGTCGCCCGCATGGTCGAGATGTGCCGCGCCGCCGGCATGCCGGCGCCGATCGTCTGCCAGCCGCCGTACAACGCGATGACGCGCGCGATCGAGACCGAGCTGCTGCCGTGCTGCGCACACTATGGCGTCGGCATCGTCGCCTACAGCCCGCTCGCGCGCGGCGTCCTCACCGGCAAGTACGCGCCCGGCGCGACGCCGCCGGAAGGATCGCGCGCGGCGCGCAACGACACGCGCATCCTGCAGACCGAGTTCAGACCCGA
>JBDSLQ010000111.1:0-6690 GCA_039916285.1 Caldimonas sp. | reverse complement strand
CGCTGTCTTCCATCAGCTCGTCGAGGGCGAAGATCGCCGCCTTGGCGTTGAGCGTGTCGAAGATGGTCTCGACCAGGAACAGGTCGCAGCCGCCTTCGAGCAGCCCTTCGGCCTGCTCGCGGTAGGCATCGCGCAGCTCGGCAAAGGTGACGTTCCTCGCCGCGGGGTCGTTGACGTCGGGGCTGATGCTCGCCGTCTTCGGCGTCGGGCCGATCGCGCCGGCGACGAAGCGCGGCTTGTCGGCGCTGCTGAACTTGTCGCACGCCTCGCGCGCCAGGCGCGCGCCAGCGACGTTCATTTCGCGCGCGACCGCGCCGAGGTCGTAGTCGGCCTGCGCCACCGAGGTCGCGCCGAAGGTGTTGGTCTCGACGATGTCGGCGCCGGCGCGCAGATACTGCTCGTGGATCGCCTCGATCACGTCCGGGCGGGTGACCTGCAGCAGGTCGCCGTTGCCCTTCAGGCTCTTCGCATGGTCCTTGAAGCGCTCGCCGCGGTAGTCGGCCTCGCTGAGCCTGAAGCGCTGGATCATGGTCCCCATCGCCCCGTCGAGGACGACGATCCGCTCCTTCAGGATCTGCGGCAGCGCCTGGGCGCGCGTGTAGGGAGAGCTGCTCATGAGTCGATTGTATGAAGCGCCTCCGTCCGGCGCCGGCGACGCGAGGGCGCCGGGCCGCGGACAATGCCTGCTCGACGGCCGGGTCGCGCCGACAACTCCTTCCCGCCCCTTGAACACCCTGTTCCGGCACCCGCAGTTCCGCGTCGGCGCAGGCGACAGCGCATCGATCGCGCCCGGCATTGCCGCCTGGGGCGTGATGACCGGCGTGGCGATGGTGAAGTCGGGGATGAGCGGGATCGAGGTCGTGCTGATGGCGCTGTTCGTCTTCGCCGGCAGCTCGCAGCTCGCGGCGCTGCCGCTGATCGCTGCGGCGGCGCCGATGTGGGTCGTCCTCGCGACGGCGCTGTGCGTCAACCTGCGCTTCATCGTCTTCAGCGCGCACCTGCGCGCCTACGTCGCGCACCAGCCGATCGGCCGGCGCCTGCTCAGCGGCTACCTGTTCGCCGACCTCAACTACGGGCTCTTCATCAAGCGCTTCGCCGAGCCGGCGGCGACGGCCGAGGGGATCGCTGCGCAGGACGCCTACTGGCTCGGCAGCGGCATCACCGGCTGGCTCACGTGGGCGACGGCGAGCCTCGTCGGCGTCGCACTCGCGGCGTCGATCCCGACCGCGTGGGGGCTCGGCTTCGCCGGCATCCTCGCCCTGCTCGGCGCGATGTACATGCTCGCGTCGACATGGCAGCGGGTCGCCGCCGCCGCAGCCGCCGGCGCGTTCGCCGTCGCCGCCTTCGCCTTGCCCCTCAAACTGAACATCCTGGTCGCGATCGCCGCCGCGGTCGCGGCTGGAATCGTCTTCGAAAAGGTCGGCGGCGTGCCGGCCGACCGTCCGGCAGAGACCACGGCCGAGGAGCATCCGTGAGCGTTCCCGCACGGCCGTTTCGAGCGGAGCGCTCTGTCCGGCCCGGCGCGACCGGCCCCAGCCCCCGAGGGGGCACCGGTGAGTAGCACCGACCTCTGGACGGTGACGACGATCGTCGGCATGACGCTGATCACCGTGCTGACGCGCGCGTTCTTCTTCCTCTCGGCGCGGCCGTGGACGCTGCCACCCTGGGCCGAGAGCGCGTTCCGCTACGCGCCGATCGCGGCGCTGGCGGCCGTCATCGTTCCCGAGATCGTGACCTCGAACGGCCACCTGATCGCGACCTGGAAGGACGCGCGCCTGTTCGCCGTGATCACCGCGACCGCGTGGTACGCGCTGCGTGGCGGCCTGCTCGGAACGATCGTCTCGGGGATGGCGATCTACCTGCCGCTGCACATCGCCCTCGGCTGGTAGGCGCAAGCGCCCGGCCGCCGACTCAGTGCAGGGGGCCGGCGGCGGTCGCCTGGTAGAGCGAGTCGCGGAACTCGAGCGCGCGCGGGCCGAGGTCTTCCATCGCCCAGGCCGACAGTGCCCGTGCCGACATCGGCCGAGCGAAAAGGAAGCCCTGCAGCTCGTGGCAGCCGAACGAGCGCAGGATCTGGTGTTGCGCCTCGGTCTCGACGCCCTCGGCGACGACCTTCAGGCCGATCGCGTGGGCCAGCTTGACGATGCCGTCGACGACGGCGCGCGCATCGGCGCTGGTCTCGAGGTCGAGGACGAAGCTTTTGTCGATCTTGAGCTCGCCGGCGCGGAGCTTTCTCAGGTACGACAGGCTGGAGTAGCCGGTGCCGAAATCGTCGATCGAGATGTTGACGCCGAGCTGGCTGAGCTTTTCGACCATGCGGATCGCGTTCGACGCGTCCTCCATCGCCACCGACTCGGTGATCTCGCAGGTCAACAGCTGCGGCTTGATGTCGTGGCGGCGCAGCGCCATGTCGATGCGGTCGGCGAGGTCGGGGTGGCGCAGCTGATGCGCCGAGAGGTTGATCGCGACGCGCATCTGCAGGCCCTGGTCGCGCCACTCGCCGGCCTGGCGGCACGCTTCTTCGATCAGCCAGTTGCCCATCGCGCCGATCAGGCCGAAGCGCTCGGCGATCGGAATGAACTGGTCGGGCCCGACCATGCCGCGCGTCGGGTGTTCCCAGCGCATCAGCGCCTCGGCGCCGGTGATCTCGCCGCTCGGCGCATGGATCTTCGGCTGGTAGACGAGGTGAAGCTGGCCGTCGCTCAGGGCGCGGCGCAGGTCGCGCAGCAGATCGAGCTGGTCGCGCGCGCCGCTGGTCATCCGCTGCTCGAAGAACGCGTAGCCCGCGCCGCCGCCGCTCTTGGCCGAGCGCATGGCAGCCTCGGCGTTGGCGATCAGCGCCGAGATCGGGCCATGCTCCGGATAGAGGGCGATGCCGATCGAGCTGGTGACCGTCGCCTCCCGGCCATTCATCCGGCACGGCTCGCCGATCGAGCTCTGCAACCGCTCGGCGAAGACGCCCAAGTCCTCGGCGCTCGGGTCGGCGCCGATCAGGAGCAGGTACTCGTCGCCGCCGAGGTGGGCGACGCGGTCCTCCGGGCGCGCGAAGCGCTTCAGCCGCGCCGCGACTTCGCGCAGGACCAGGTCGCCGGTGGCGTGACCGAGCGATTCGTTGACGGGCTTGAAGCCGTCGAGATCGATGAACAGGATCGCCAGGCGCTGGTGCTCGACGTCGGCCTGCTGCACCGCCTGGGCGAGCATGCCGTCGAACATCAGGCGGTTCGGCAGGCCGGTGAGACCGTCGCGGAAGCTGCGCCGCTGAAGCTCGGTCTCGGCGCGCCGCAACGAGAGGCGCAGGCGCGCCTCGAGCACCGAGAAAAGCAGGCCGACGGTCAGGATCGCGCCCGCGCCCACCGAGGCAAGCAGGACCAGAGTCGCCGAGGCGACACGCCCGGCGTGCAGCGACCCGGTCTGCTCGGCCAGGCCGGCCGCGCCGAGGACCAGCTGCTGGCTGGCGACCAGGCTGACGCCGAAGACGAGCGCCGACGTCGCCTGCCAGCCGAAGGTCGCCGGCGGGGTGCGATCGCCGCCGCGGAAGAAGGCGCCGAGCGCCATCATGCAACCGCCGGCCGCGCCGGCAAAGGCTGCGACCAGGGGCAGGATCTGCCATTCGATTCCCGGCACCAGGCCGAGCGGCGCGAGGGCGAGCGCGTGGCTGCCGACCGCACCGATGCCGAGCACGACGGCGCCGAAGCCGACCCGGCCCGGCGTCGCGACCCGGCCGGTGACGGCGCCGAGGCCGGCCAGGCTGGCGATGAAGGCGGCGAGCCAGACGCCGATCGTGCCGAGGCCGTGGTAGCCGAAGGCCAAGGCCGGCGGCTCGGCGGCGATGCCGATCACCTGGCTCGACCAGATGCCGATTGCCATCGCCGACGCGGCACCCGAAAGCCAAAGGGCGCCGGCGCGGGTGCGCAGGACGCGAACGCGGCGGGCGAGGTCGAGCGCGACGTAGGCGGCCAGCGTGCTGACCGCCAGGCCAAGCACGAGCATCAGGATCGTCGGCAGCACCGACTCCGCTCCCGCATTGATCGCCAGCTCGGCTGTCATGAACCTCGGCCCTGAAGGCGCCGCGGGGCAGCGAAAGATCGCGGTCCGTCGGCGCCTCACCATATCGACGGCGCAACGTCGAACTTGAGGTGGCGCCCGGGCGCCAGCCGGCGATGCGAGGGCGCCGGCAATAAGTCGCGCGACCCGCCGCCGCGGGCTCAGCAGCCGCTGCTCAGTGCAGGACCAGCGGCTGCGCCATCAGCGAGGTGAACTTGCCGATGTACTCGTCGATGTCGTCTTCGCTCGGCTTGCTCTGCATCAGCGCCTCGGCGCCGGCCTGGAAAGTCTCGGCCATGGCACCCTCGATGAAGATGTCCTTCCGCGCGAACTTGTCGACGATCTCGAAGCCGCCGCGCGAGGTTTCGGCAGCATCCGAGCCCGGCGCGGCGCGAGCGTCCGGAATGTCGATGGCGACGACGGTGAAGCTGTCAGAGTTGTAGAGCATGTGCATGGCGATCTCCTGCACCCCACCTGCGGGTCCGGGGGCCGATTGCAAGCCGGCCCCGCCGGTGCACTCAGGCCTCACGGCGCCGGATCGACGCGTTCGAGCAGAAGGTCGTACTCGGATCCGCCGGCGCTGTTGCGCAGCGTCGCGTGTGCGGGCAGATAGGACCGCTCGGTATCGAGCCAGATCTCCGCGCTCGTGTCGTAAGCCGACCGCCCCTCGCGAACGAACTTGACGGCGTGCACCGTCCCCCCCGCCGCCGCGATGTCCTCGCGGCCGGCGTCGCGCAGCGTCCAGACGCCGGCATCGCCGCGCGAGCCGACGACGACCATCGTGATCCGGCCGCCGTCGACGAGCCGTTCCGGCTCGGCCGCGGCGATGCCGGCGAGCTGGATCATCCAGCTCAGGCGGTCCTGGCTGCCCGCGAGAAGCGGCCATTCGACGCCGCTGCCCGAGAACGTGATCCGGGCCTCGTCGCGGCGAAAGTTCGCCGCCTGCGCCGATCGCCGCGCCCGCTGGTCGAGAAAGCGGGCCGGCGCCAGGCCGTTGGTGTCGATGTCGCCTTCGCTCGTCTGGATCAGCAGCGCCACGCCGGCGATGCGCGCCTCGAAGACAAGGCGGTAGCGGTCGCCGCTCGCTTGCCAGCGGATCTCGCCGGTGCCGCGCAGGAAGCCGCGCCGCACCTGGTAATGCAGGGTGACCGAGGGCGGCAGCTGCGTCCGGTATACCGGCGGCGGTTCCTCGCCGACGGCCAAGAGCGGCCCCGGCGCGCCGGCTGCGGCGCTGGCGGTGACCGCGGTGGGGACCTCTCCTGCCTCCGATGCCCCACTTGCGGGTGAGCGCGCCGCGGCGATCGGAGCTTCGACGGGCGCCACGAAACTCGCCTCGGCCGCCGGCCGCGGACTCGATGGAGAGGGTACGGAGTTAGTGCTGGCTTGCTCTGCAGGATCTAACGCGGCTTGACTCGCCGATACCGCTGGCCCACGCGGGCGGCGCAGCGGGCGCGGCCTGGGCGCATCGACCGCCTGCTGTACCGGAAGCGAAATCGCCGCTGCGGAATCCACCGGCGTCGGGTCGACGTCCGGTTCGGCCGGCAGGGTGCGCACCGACACCGGGGCATTCACGGTGCCCGGCGCGACGTCAGGACCGACGCCGCCGACACCGCCGAGGAACACAGCGTGCAGGGCCAGCGCAAGGACTGCGCACGCGATCAGCGCGCGGCGGCGCTCGCGGCCTTCTCGCGCCCGCAGCGTGCCGGGCGATCGGTCGGGGCTTTGCTCGGCGGTGCGGTCCAGCATCGACAATGGTTCTCGTCCCGCCCTCCACCCCTTCGTTTTCGAACCGCACGATGAAGCTCGCCACCTACAAGGACGGCTCGCGCGACGGCCAGCTCGTGGTCGTCTCCCGCGACCTCGCCACCGCCCACTATGCCAGCGCGATCGCGACCCGCCTGCAACAGGTCCTCGACGACTGGAATTTCCTGTCGCCCCAGCTCGAGGATCTGGCGACCTCCCTCAACCAGGGCAAGGCGCGCCACGCCTTCGCGTTCGAGCCGGTGCGCTGCATGGCGCCATTGCCGCGCGCCTACCAGTGGGCCGACGGCTCGGCATTCGTCAACCATGTCGAGCTGGTCCGGCGCGCCCGCAACGCCGAGATGCCGGCGACCTTCCGGACCGACCCTCTGATGTACCAGGGTGGCAGCGACGACTTTCTCGGCCCGCGCGACGACGTCGTTGCCCTGAGCGAGGACTGGGGCATCGACTTCGAGGCCGAGGTCGCCGTCGTCACCGGCGATGTCGCGATGGGAATCTCGGCGGAAGCGGCAGTGGAGTCGATCCGGCTCGTCATGCTCGCCAACGACGTGAGCCTGCGAAATCTCGTCCCGGCCGAGCTCGCCAAGGGCTTCGGCTTTTTCCAGAGCAAGCCGGCGACCGCGTTCAGCCCGGTCGCGGTGACGCCCGACGAGCTCGGCGCCGCCTGGCGCGGCGGGCGCCTGCACCTCGACCTCGAGAGCACGTGGAACGGCGCGCGCGCCGGCCTGTGCAACGCCGGCGAGGAGATGACGTTCCATTTCGGCCAGCTGATCGCGCACCTGTGCAAGACGCGCAACGCACGCGCCGGCTCGATCGTCGGCAGCGGCACGGTGAGCAACAAGGACTGGGCGCGGGGCTATTCGTGCATCGCCGAGAAGCGGGCGA
>JBDSLQ010000110.1:0-2601 GCA_039916285.1 Caldimonas sp. | reverse complement strand
AACACCTACGAGGGCACGCACGACGTGCATGCGCTCATCCTCGGCCGCGCAATCACCGGGATCGCGGCGTTCTGAGGGCGAGCACGCATCGCCGGCACGAGAAGGCCATGCCGTACACCGCCCACGTCGACACGTTCGCGCGCGACCACCTGCCGGCGCGCGAAGCGCAGCCCGAGTTCCGCTTCGAGCTGCCCGAGCTGAAGTTTCCCGAGCGTCTGAACTGCGCGAGCGAGCTGCTCGACCGCCACGTTCAAGGCGGCCGCGGCGGCCGCCGCTGCGTCAGCGCGCCCGGCGGCCCGTCATGGACGTACGAAGAGCTGCAGGCGAAGGCCGACGCGATCGCGCATGTGCTCGTCGCCGAGTGCGGCCTCGTTCCCGGCAACCGCGTGCTGCTGCGTTCGGCCAACAAGCCGATGCTCGTCGCGTGCTGGTTCGCGGTCGTGAAGGCGGGCGGCATCGCCGTCGGCACGATGCCGATGCTGCGCGCCAAGGAGCTCGGCCAGATCATCGAGCGCGGCCAGGTCTCGATGGCGCTCTGCGACCGTGCGCTCGGCGACGAGCTCGTGGCGGCGGGTGCTGTGCAACCCCGGCTCGCACGCATCGTTTACTTCGGCAGCCACGACGCCGCGGCCGCCGATACCTTGGAAGCGCGAATGGCGCGCCACGCCGGCAAGCCTTTCGTGAATGTCGACACCGCCGCCGACGACACGTGTCTGTTCGCCTTCACCTCGGGCACGACGGGCCAGCCGAAGGCGACGATGCACTTCCATCGCGACGTGATGGCGAGCTGCATGTGCTTCCCGCCCCACGTGCTGCGCGCCGCGCCCGACGACGTCTTCATCGGCAGCCCGCCACTCGCCTTCACCTTCGGCCTCGGCGGCCTGACGGTGTTCCCGATGCACATCGGCGCCTCGACGGTGCTGCTCGAGAAGGCCGGTCCGCCCGACCTGCTCGAGGCGATCGCCGCCCAGCGCGCCACCGTCTGCTTCACCGCGCCCACTTCGTACCGCGCCATGGCGGCCGCCGCGAGCGAGAACAAGCTCGGCGTTCGCGACGGCGGGCCGCTGCGCAAGTGCGTCGCCGCCGGCGAGGCGCTCCCCGCCGCGACGCGCACGCTCTGGAAAGACGCGACCGGCATCGAGATCATCGACGGCATCGGCGCGACCGAGATGTTCCACATCTTCATCGCCGCCGACGAGGCGCACGCGCGGCCCGGCGCCACCGGCACCGCCGTGCCCGGCTACCGCGCGCGCGTCGTCGACGAGAGCGGCAACGACGTGCCTGCCGGCACGATCGGCCGCCTCGCGGTGCAAGGCCCGACCGGCTGCCGCTACCTCGACGACCCGCGCCAGGCCGACTACGTGAAAAGCGGCTGGAACTACACCGGCGACGCCTACCGGCAAGACGCCGACGGCTACTTCCACTACCAGGGCCGCACCGACGACATGATCATCTCGGCCGGCTACAACATCTCCGCGGTGGAGGTGGAAGACGCGCTGCTCGCTCACGCCGCCGTCGCCGAATGCGCCGTCATCGGCGCCGCCGACGAGGAACGCGGGCAGATCGTCAAGGCGTTCGTCGTGCTGCGCTCATCGCATCAAGGCGACGAGGCGATGGTGACGGCGCTGCAGGATTTCGTGAAAGCGACAGTCGCGCCGTACAAGTACCCGCGAGCGGTCGAGTTCAGGGAAGCGCTGCCGCGGACGGAGACTGGGAAGTTGCAGAGGTTCAGGTTGCGGGGATAGGGTCTCAGGCTCGACTGTCTGCTGCCGGCCGGTCAGTCTCGACCGCCTGGTACCAGGTCGGCCACCAGATCGGCAATGAAGATGAACAAGACGCGTCCCTAACGCGCCGCAGCCGACTGGCGTCTGCGTGAGATGAGTTCGAGGATCGCCTCCGGGCTGACCGGCTTGGTGAGGTGCTCGTCGAAGCCGGCGGCCGTTGCCTTGCGCCGATCCTCTTCCTGGCCCCAGCCGGTGATGGCGACCAAGAACATCTCACCGCCCCATGCTTGAGAGCGCAGCGTGGTGGCCAGGCGGTAGCCATCCATTCCTGGCATGCCGATATCGAGCAGCGCCATCTGCGGGCGGGCTTGCATCGCAAGATCGAATGCATGGACACCGTCGTGTGCGAGTTCCACCCGGCAGCCCTCGATTTCCAGCTGCAGCGCCAGCGCTGTGGCCGCGTCGACGTTATCGTCGGCCACGAGCACCGTGAGTACGGCATCGCCCTCGGGCGCACCGCTCGCGTCGGAATGCTCGCCGACGCAGTGTCCCGAGGTCGGTCGCCCGGTCGGCAGCGTGACCCGGAAGCGCGCGCCCAGCCCGGGACCGGCACTGAAGGCGTCGATTCGGCCGCCATGAAGCTCCACCAGCCCCTTGGACAAGGCGAGGCCGATGCCCAGCCCACCCTCAGCGCGGTCCATCGTGCCTTGCACCTGACGAAACATCTCAAACATCGTAGGCAGCTGCTCTGCCGACAGGCCGACGCCGTTGTCGGTGACGTCGAACTGCACTTCGCCGCCCTGCAACTGCACTCGCAGCTCGATGTGTCCGTGGGGATCGGTGTACTTGGCTGCGTTGGTAAGCAGGTTGGTCAACA
>JBDSLQ010000109.1:0-7595 GCA_039916285.1 Caldimonas sp. | reverse complement strand
GCGGCATGATCCTCGACATGATGTGCCACTGGCGCTACGTGCTCGACAACCTGTTCGGCGAAGTGCAGTCGGTGTCGTGCCTCGGCGCGACCCACATCCCGCGCCGCTGGGACGAGGACGGCAAGCCGTACCCCGCGACCGCCGACGACGCCGCCTACGCGACCGTGCAGCTGAAAGGCCACCAGGGCGAGCCGGTGATCGCCCAGCTCAACATGTCGTGGGCGACGCGCGTGCGCCGCGACGACCTCGTCACCTTCCACGTCGATGGCACCGACGGCTCCGCGGTGGCGGGCCTGCACGACTGCCGGGTCCAGCCGCGCGTGGCGACGCCGCGGCCGGTCTGGAACCCGGACGTCAGGCAGTCGATGAGCTTCCGTGACCAATGGCAGGACGTTCCCGACACGACGGTCTACGACAACGGCTTCAAGATCCAGTGGGAGCACTTCATCCGTCACGTCGTCGATGCGGCGCCCTACAAGTGGACGCTCGAGGAAGGCGCCAAAGGCGTCCAGCTCGTCGAAGCTGCGCTGCAAAGCTCGAAGGAGCGGCGCTGGATCGACGTTCCCGCGCTCGCGCTGTGAGGCAGCCATGAGCAGCGCCGCTTCGCTCTCGGTCCGCCTGCCGACGGACGACCGCCGCCTCGAGACCTATGCCGTGCGCGGCACGGCCCTGTTCACCGCGACGGCGCCGCAGCGACCGTTCACGCGGGTGGCCTACTCGGCCGCGCACGTCGTCGCGGATCCGTCCGCCGCGACCGATCCCTGGCTCACAGCCGAGCTCGACTGGGACGCGACGATCGCCTACCGGCAGCGCCTGTGGTCGCTCGGCCTCGGCGTCGCCGAGGCGATGGACACGGCGCAGCGCGGCATGGGCCTCGACTGGCCGACCTCGCTCGAGCTGATCCGCCGCTCGCTCGACGCGGCGCGCGACCACCCCGGCGCGCTCGTTGCCTCCGGCTGCGGCACCGACCACCTCGCGGTCGACGCCTCGACCACCGTCGACGACGTGATCCGCGCCTATGAAGAGCAGATGGCAGCGATCGAGTCGCTCGGCGGCAGGCTGATCGTCATGGCCAGCCGCGCGCTGGCGCGCGTCGCGACCGGCGCGGCGGACTACGAGCGCGTCTACGACCGCATCCTGATGCAGTCGAAGCAGCCGGTCATCCTGCACTGGCTCGGCGACATGTTCGACCCGGCGCTGGCCGGCTACTGGGGCAGCACCGACGTCGACACGGCGATGGCGACGGCGCTCGGCGTCATCGCCGCCAAACCGGGCAAGGTCGACGGCATCAAGATCTCGCTGCTCGACAAGGACAAGGAGATCGCGATGCGGCGCCGGCTGCCGGCCACCGGAGGGCCTGACGGCCTGGGCGTGCGCATGTACACCGGCGACGACTTCAACTACGCCGAGCTGATCGCCGGCGACGGCGTTGGCGGCGCGGCCAACCGGCAGCACAGCGACGCCTTGCTCGGCATCTTCGACGCCATCGCGCCGGCCGCGAGCGCGGCGCTCGCCGCCCTCGGCGCCGGCGACCTCGATCGCTTCCACGCCCTCCTCGCGCCGACGGTGCCGCTGTCGCGCCACATCTTCCAGGCGCCGACACGCTTCTACAAGACCGGCATCGTCTTCCTCGCGTGGCTGAACGGCCACCAGTCGCACTTCACGATGGTCGGCGGCCAGCAGAGCGCGCGCTCGCTCGCGCATTTCGCCGAAATCTTTCGCCTCGCCGATGCCGCCGGGCTGCTCGAGCGGCCCGAGCTCGCGGTCGTGCGGATGCGCCACCTGCTGGCGCTGCACGGCATCGACGGCTAGGGCCTGCCGACGCCATGGGCGCGAGCATGCGCGATTTTTCCGCCGACCATCGCTGGCTCTCGATCAACACGGCGACGCTGCGCGGCGCGGGAACGCTCGATCGCATCGTCGAGGCGTGCGCGCGCCATGGCATTCGCGCCATCTCGCCGTGGCGCGACCAGGTCCACGCGATCGGCCTCGAGCGAACCGCACGGCTCGTCCGCGACCACGGCCTGGCGCTGTCGGGCTATTGCCGCGGCGGCATGTTCACGGCGATGGACGCGGCCGGCCGCACCGCGGCGCTCGAGGACAACTGGCGCGCCGTCGACGAAGCGAAGTTGCTCGATGCGACCTGCCTTGTCCTTGTCGTCGGCAGCCTGCCGGGCGCCCTCGACGGAACGCCGCTCTCGAAGGATCTGTTCGCAGCGCGGCGCGACGTCCATGACGGCATCGCAGCGACGCTCGAGTATGCAAAGAACGTCGGCATGCCGCTCGCGATCGAGCCACTCCACCCGATGTACGCGGCCGACCGCGCCTGCGTCAACACCCTGGAGCAGGCACTCGATCTGTGCGAAGCGATCGATCCGGCACGCGCCGGAACGGGCCCGGCCGGCGCCTCGGCGACGCTCGCCCCGCTCGGCGTCGCCGTCGACGTCTATCACGTCTGGTGGGATCCCAAGCTCGAAGCGCAGATCGCCCGCGCCGGGCGATCGCGCCTGCACGCGTTCCATGTCTGCGACTGGCTGGTGCCGACCAGGGATCTGCTCAACGACCGCGGCATGATGGGCGACGGCGTCATCGAGATCCCGCGCATCCGGGGCTGGATGGAAGGTGCCGGTTTCTCCGGCTACAGCGAGGTCGAGATCTTCTCGAGCGACGACTGGTGGAAGCGTCCCGCCGACGAAGTCGTCACGGCCTGCATCGAACGGCACCGCAGCGCCGTCTGAACGATCCGCACCGGCTCAGGCCGGCGCGGCGCGCAGCGCCGTCCGGCGCACCCGGTGGACGTTGAAGGCGGTCGTGACCAGCAAGGCCTGGGCGATGGCGATGCCGAGCCACACGTCTGCGGGCCGGTGCAGGTCCATCAGCGGCCCGAACACGAGCGGCGCGAAAGCCTGGCCGATGTCGAGGCCGGAGTAGACGACGCCATAGACGCGGCCGGTCGCGCCTTCGGGCGCGGCGCGCTTGACGATCAGGTCGCGCGATGGCCCGGCCATGCCCGAAGCAACGCCCATCAACGCGAACACCACCGGCACGGCCATCGGCGCGAGGGGCGCGAAGCCGAGGGTCAGCGCGAGCACGGCGGCGATGCCGAAGCCCAGGCCGACGATCCGTTCGCAGCGTGACGGGTCGGCGGCGAGGAAGCCGCCGACCACCATGCCGCCGGCGCTCGCGACCATGTAGAAGGTGAGGCACATCGCCGCCCAGCGCACGGGCACATCGTGGAGCTGGCGTGCCGCTTCAGGCGCGAATGCCTGAATGCCGCCGAGCACCACGGCGTAGAGGAAGAAAAAGCCGAAGCACATCCACACCGCCGGGATGCGCAGGAAGCCGAGGCTGGCGCCCGCCGCCGGCGCCGACTTCGCCTCGTCGGGACTCGGCGCGGCGACGGCGACGCTCGCCGCCTGGATCACCAGGCGCGACCTGTTCAGCACGAGCACGACGAGCGCGAGCAGCACGATCACGCCGGCGCTCGCGAGCGCGACGCGCCAGCTGAACGCGAGCGCGATCGGCACCCGCACCGCCGGCGCCAGCGCCCAGCCGAGGCTGCCGGTGATGCCGTGGACGCTGAAGGCGTGGCCCAGGCGCGACGTGTGGACCTTGCGATTGAGAAGCGTGTAGTCGACCGGATGGAAGACGCCGTTGCCGATGCCGGCGACGACGGCGAAGAGCACGAGCATCGAATAGCTGGTGCTGGCGGCGAACCCGAACGCCGCGGCGGCGAGCAGGGCGATGCCGCCGAACAGGATCGGGCGCGGCCCGAAACGGTCGACGATGAAGCCCGAGCCCGCCTGCACCGCGCACGAGACGACGAAGAACACCGTCAACAGCAGGCCGAGTTCGGAGTAGCTGACGTTGAACGCGTCTTTCAGCCAAGGGAAGAGCGGCGGCAGGAGGAGCTGGCTGAAGTGGCTGACGCAATGGGCCAGGCCGACCAGGCCCATCACGGTGGCGTCGTCACGCGCCGTGGAGGAAGGGAGTGAAGTGGCGGATGGAGTCACGTGCTGTCGAGGCGCGCGGGGGCGCCAACCTGCCCCCATCGTAGACTCGGCGGCTGCGTCGCGTCAGCGACAGAGCGTCAACTTCTATCGACATCGCGCCAATGAGCCCTAAGTCCACCGGCCGCGGGGGCGCGATCGGCCCGCTGACGCCGCACCTCTACACGCCGACGGCCGAACGGCCGCTGCGCGCGAAGCGGCAGCGGCTGCGCGCCGACACCCGTGTCGTCCCTCACGCGCATCCGTGGGGCCAGGTCGCGCTGTGGGCGACCGGCGTGATCCGGGTCACCGCGCCGCACGGCAGCTACATCGTGCCGCCGTCGCGCGCGGTCTGGATCCCGCCCGGCGTCGAGCACGCCGTCACGGTGATCGAGGACGCGGAGCTGCTCACGCTCTACCTGCACCAGGCGCGCTCGCGCTGCGGGCCGGCGCGGTCGGCCGCGGAGTCGGCCGGCTGGCGCCAGTGCCGGGTGCTCGAGGTGTCGAGCCTTCTGCTCGCGCTGTCGCTGCAACTCGATGCGACGCCGGACCGTTCGGAGGCGACGCCGGCACGCGAAGCGCTTGCGCGCGAGCGACGTCTCGCCGCCCTCCTCGTCGACGAACTGCGCCGCGCCGCGCCGGTCCGACTCGGCGTCGACTTGCCGCAGGAAAAACGGCTGCGGCGACTGTGCGAAGCGGTGATCGAAGCGCCGTCGCGCCACGCCACGCTCGCTGCCTGGGCCGCCGACACCGGCGCGAGCGCGCGCACCCTGACGCGCCTGTTCCGCAGCGAGCTCGGCACGTCGTTCGTGCAGTGGCGCCATCAAGTGCTGCTCGCCCGCGCCGTGCCGATGGCGGCGCGCAAGCTGCCGATGGCGAGCATCGCCGCCGAGCTCGGCTATGCCAGCCCGAGCGCCTTCGCCGCCATGGTGCGCCGCTCGGTCGGCTCGCCGCCGAGCCGCTTCCTGCGCGTCAGCGAAGGCCGATAGCGGGCTTTTTGGCCACTCGGTCGATGCTTTGCGGGTCGTCGCGCGCATCGACAGGACGCTTCGCCGAGCGTTGGCGAAACGCCCCCGGCCATCGGCCCGTCCGTGCCGCGCGTCTATGTAACAGAATGTACGGCGCCCCGCCGCCTAGACTGCCTGCAGTGGATGGGGCCGGAAAGGTCTTGCCCGTCACCAGGAGTCGCCATGCTGACATCGCTCTTCGGAGACCTGAGGGCGTCACGCGACGCCAAGGCCAAGTCGTCGTCCGAGTTCGAGGACACCCAGGTCGCGGCGGGCAGCTCCGACTTCGCCGCCACCGCGATCATGGAAACCGTCGCGACCGAGGTGAACGACCGCGGCCAGATCATCGACCGCCACGTCAGCGACCTCGTCGTCACCGGCTCGCCCGCGCAGGCGATCCGCGATCACTTCGCGGCGACGCGCGCCGATCTCGAGACCGCAACCTCGATGATCACGCTGCTCGATCCGGTCGGCGTCTGGGCTTCGGCGGTCGTCAAGGCGCTCTCCGATGCCGGCGGCCGTCCGATCGAGAAGCTCCACCTGCGCGAGCATTCGACGCTGCGGACGATCGCCATGATCGAGCGGACGATGCTCGTCCGCCGCCAGGAAGACACGCTGCGCATCTTCCACGCCGACGTTCGCGCGCCCGGCCCGGAGAATGCCGAGATCCCGGTCGCGCTGATGGAGCGCAGCCAGATGACGGCGGTGATCATCGGCCCGATGCAGCCGCACGCGATCGATGCGCTGCTGGCGTCGCTGCGGCTGGCCACCAGCCTGCCGACGTGGCGCTGCCCGCACCTGCTGTTCCAGCTGCCGCCGAACGCGAACTGGATCAACGCCAAGGTCGAGGCGCTCGAATGGCCGGAACGTCTTCACGTCCACATCGTCAGCGAGCCCATGACCGGCGCGTCGTCGGTCTGGAACGCGATGCTCAACGTTTGGAACGACGCCAAGCTGCAACCCGGCTGGGATCCCGCGGCGGTATCGCCGATGCTCGGCACGAGCGATTTCCCGATCAAGGTCGGCGATCTCGACGGCGGCGCCGACACCGTGGCGAGGACGACGACGCCGGGCAGCGTCGACAGCGATGCTGCCGAAACGCCGGCGCGACCGGTGCTGGACGCGGCCCGCGGCCGCCACGCGCTCTCCAGCCTGCTCAAGCTGGACGGCCTGCTCGGCTGCGCCCTCGTCGACTCGGCCAGCGGACTGGTCCTCGCGCACGAAACGCGCGATCCGCAATCGCTCGACATGGAGGTCGCCGCGGCATCGTGCGCCCAGGTCCTCGGCGCGCATCGCGACGCCGCCCGCGCGATGGGCCTCGGCGATCCGATCGACGAGGTCATCACCACCGCCGGCTCCCGTCACGTCCTGATCCGCGCCCTCCAGCGCCACGCCGGCCTCGTGCTCGTCGCGCTGCTCGAGAAGCATCGCACCAACCTCGCCCTGGCACGCTTCCAGCTGCTCGAGGTCGAGCGCAGCCTGCCTTAAAGGTGCGGCGCGGCGCCGTCAGGCGTCGCTTCGGGTCTTCAGCGCCAGCGCCTTGTTGGCGAGGGCATCGGCTTTCTCGTTGCAGCGGTCGCCGTTGTGGCCGCGCACCCAGCGCACGCTGACGCGGCGCTCGTCGGCGGCGGCAAAGAGTCTCTTCCAGAGGGCGAGGTTGGCCACCGGCTCGTTCTTCGAGTTGCGAAAGCCCTTTCTCTCCCACGCCGCGCGCCACTCGGTGAGCCCCTTGAGGACGTACTGGCTGTCCGACACGAGCTCGACCTCCGCGCCGCAAGGAACCAGCGCGAGACCTTCGATCGCCGCCGTCAGCTCGGCGATCTGGTTGGTGCCAAGGCCGATGTAGCCGAAGTGATCGGACTCGGCGCCGCCCTCGGGCGCGATGAGCACGGCACCCCATCCGGCCGGGCCCGGATTGGTGGGCGCACAGGCGCCGTCGGTGTAGGCGATCCACTTCATCGCCCGATCATCCCCGCCGTCTCATCGCTCTCGACCGCCACCTGGCTCGCGTGCGGTGTCGCCGCGACCGGCGCCGGCGCCGCGTTCGCCTTGACGCGCGCGTCCTTGCGGATCAAACCCACCAACCGCATGCCGCGCACGCGCTTCACGGCGACTATGTAGTAGAGCGCGCCGAACACCGGCCACCAGTGCTCGCCGGCACGTTCCATCCAGGCGAAGCGCGCCAGCCAGCGCGCCGAGGTGAAGGGCGGGATGTAGCAGCCGAAGCGACCGGCCTCGACCTCGAAGCTGAGCAGCCGCAGCCAATCGCGCAGACGCCGGTAGCCAACGAACTCGCCCGCATGCGGCAGAAACAGCTCGCCCGAGGTTCGCGAAAGGCGGCGCCGCAATCTCCCAAGACGCTGGCGCGTTCCCCACATGCTCGCCGGGTTGAAGCCGACGATGATGGCGCGGCCCTCGGGAACGAGGACGCGCTCGACCTCGCGCAGCGCAAGGTGTGGATCGCGGGCGAGCTCGAGCGCGTGCGGCAGGATGACGAGATCGAGGCTGGCGCCCTCGAACGGCAAGGCATCAAAGTGGCAGCGGAGCGAGGGCGCAGGCACGACGAGGACGCGCGGCGCAGCGCCATCGGCGCGACGCT
>JBDSLQ010000108.1:0-3543 GCA_039916285.1 Caldimonas sp. | reverse complement strand
TGTTGAGGCGCTGGATGTGCTCGTCCTGCTTGGGCACCGGGATGCCGGCTTCGTCCATGCCGTCACGCAGCGTCTTCAGCAAGGGCGGCAGGCGGCGGATCACCTCGGCGCGCTCGGCGCGCGAGACCTTGGCGCTCGCCGACCAGATCAGGTCCGTGGCGGCGCGCTTCATCTCCTTGGTCGCGTCGGCGTTGTTCGACTTCACGGCGGCTGTCGCCAGCACGTCGGCCCAGACCTGGAACAGGAACTCGCGAACGCCTTCCTGGACCGGCACGTCGTTGAGCATCTTTCTCAGCTCGATCGTGTACTGAATCGCCATCGTCTCGCGCTGCTCGACCTGGGCGGCGAGCGAGACGCCCTTCTTGGACGCCTCGTTCTCGTTCTTGAAATAGTGCTCGAGGAACTTCTCGAACTCGGTGAGCACGGTCTGGAAGACACGCCGGCCGGTGTCTGGGTAGGCCTCGACGACCTGGACGACGCGCTTGATCTCCTTCTCGAGGATGTCGCCGACGGCGCGGCTCGACGAGTCGAAGCCCATCACGCACGATCCCATCCGGTCGATGAGACGGCGCGCCGGGTGCTCGACGGTCGCGAAGAAGTCCGGCTCGGAGACGGCGACGCGCAGCACCGGCATCTGCAGGCGCGCGAACCAGACGCGAACGGTTGCCGGGATCGCGTCTTCCATCAGGATGCTCTGGAACAGGAGCGCGACGATCTCGATCGTCGCCCGCTCGACCGGCGACGAAGCCGCCTGCTTGAGTGCCTGCTTCCGCTGCTGCAGCTCCTCGAGGAGCGCAGGCGTGTTGACCCCGCCTCGGCCGCCTTCGACCGCAGCTGCCGCGCTGGCCAGGCGGCGCGCCACGCTCTCCTGCGCCTCGACGATCGCCGCGTTCAGGCGCGGCGACGGCGGCACCGGCGCGTGCGAGGTGACGGCGAAATCGGGCAGCTGGCGGCCGACGAGACGGTTGAGACGCCCCAGCACCGCCTCGGCCTGGTCGTTGTTGCGCCCCAGACCGGCGGCGCGGGTCATCAACCGGGTCTCCTCGCCGACCTCGCCGATGGCGCTGGCCCGCGTCGCCGACGACTGGAACTCGTACGGACCGCTCGGCGACATGCCGGTCGGCGTGCCGAAGCCGCCCGTCGATCCGCTCGGCGGCAACCGGCCGCCGTGGTTGGAGCGGCGGATGAACGGCCGCAGGTCGACCTCCGGCAGGACGTGGCGCTGAAGCAGGAAGCGGTTCGTCTCGTGATACGCCTCTTCGGCGAACAACGACAACTCCTCGTGAACGACCGACTGCATCAATCGCCAGGCGTCGAAGCCGAGCGGTGCGCCGAGCCACGAGCTGGTGACGATGCGCGCCAGGACGTGCGGCCGCAGGATGTCGCTGGCGTCGAGCTCCTCGCGGCTCTCGAGCAGATTCATGCGCGAGCGCAGGTCGGTGAATTCCCAGGACGCGCGGTCCATCATCGCGAGCGCCAGGCGCGAGCTGAGGATCTCGTGCTCGATGGTGTCGTCGTCGACCAGGCTCAGCTTGGCACCGGGCCGCATCGATGCGGCTTGCGCCGGAAGCTCGCCGAGGCGCGTCTGCGCGACGGTGCCGGTGGCGAGCGCCGCGCGCAGCAGCGCGGTCATGCCGTCCTGCCAGATCGGGAAAGCGCGCTGCAGGATCGGCAGCAACTCGCGGCGCTTCAGCGCCACCGCCGGCTCGGCCACGGCCGCGGCGAGCATCTTCGCGCCCTGGTCGATCGCCTGCACCACGGCCGGCATGCCGGCCAGCAGCCGTTCCGCATAAGACCGCCTCGCCTGCTGAGCCAATGCCGTCGGGTTGGCGGGGGTGGGCATGGGGACTTGGGGGCCGGATCGTTCCTGAGGAAGTCGATTTCGACTCTACACCACGGCCCCGGCGTTCGGGTCGTTCGGATCGTGGTCCTTGGCCGCCGACTTGACGAGGTCTTCACGCTTGACGCCGAGCCACATCGCGATCGCGGCGGCGACGAAGACCGACGAGTAGATGCCGAACAGGATGCCGATCGTCAGGGCGATGGCGAAGTAGTGCAGCGTCTGGCCGCCGAAGATCAGCATCGACAGCACCATCATCTGGGTCGAGCCGTGCGTGATGATGGTGCGGCTGATGGTGCTGGTGATCGCGTGGTCGATGACCTCGTGCGTGTTGAGCTTGCGAAAGCGCCGGAAGGTTTCGCGGATCCGGTCGAAGATGACGACCGACTCGTTGACCGAGTAGCCGAGGACGGCGAGCACCGCGGCCAGCACCGAGAGCGAGAACTCCCACTGGAAGAACGCGAAGAAGCCCAGGATGATGATCACGTCGTGCAGGTTGGCGACGATCGCCGCCACCGAGAACTTCCACTCGAAGCGGAAGGCGAGATAGATCATGATGCCGATGACGACGAAGGCGAGTGCCTTCGCGCCATCCTCGGCGAGCTCCCGCCCGACCTGCGGCCCGACGAACTCGCTGCGCGACAGGCGCACCGGCTCGGCCGCGGCGGCGCCGCCCGATCCTCCTGCGGCACAGACTTGTCGCGACGCCGACTGGCCCTGCTCGGCCGGCCCGGCGCGAGCGACGACGCTGCCGCCCTCGGCCTTGCACAAGACGGCGAAGACACGCGCGACGAGGTCTTCCTTCTTGATGTCGCCGCGCAGCGGCACGCGAATCAGCACGTCGCGCGAGCTGCCGAAGTTCTGCACCAGAACGTCGCCGAGGCCCAGGCCCTCGACCGCGGCGCGCACCTTGGGAATGTCGGCGGGCTGCACGTAGGCCGTCTCGATCACCGTGCCGCCGGTGAACTCGATCGAGAAATGCAGGCCGCGCGTGGCGAGGAAGAAGACGGCAGCGAGAAAGGTCAGCAGCGAGACGACGTTGAAGACGAGCGCATGCCGCATGAACGGGATGTCGCGGCGGATGCGGAAGAATTCCATGTCAGCGCGGTCTCGGTTGGTCTTCGAAACGTCCGGCGGGGCGCCGGGCCGCTGCCAACCCCGGCCGCGCCCCCGCGGGGGGCAGCAGACGCAGTGAGCGTGGGGGCGTCATGTCGTCAGGTCTCGGCCGGCACGGTCGCCGGCTTCCAGACCTGGCCGATCGAGACCGACTTCAGGCGCTTCTGACGGCCGTACCAGAAATTGACGAGGCCGCGCGAGAACATCACCGCCGAGAACATCGACGTGATGATGCCGAGGCAGTGGACGATCGCGAAGGCGCGGATCGGCCCCGAGCCGAAGGCGAGGAGGGCCAGGCCCGCGATCAGCGTCGTCACGTTCGAGTCGAGGATGGTCGCGAAGGCGCGCTCGTAGCCGGTGTTGATCGCCGCCTGCGGGTTGGCGCCGGCGCGAAGCTCCTCACGGATGCGCTCGTTGATCAGCACGTTGGCGTCGATTGCCATGCCGAGCGTCAGCGCGATCGCGGCGATGCCGGGCAAGGTGAGCGTTGCCTGCAGCATCGACAGCACGGCGACCAGGAGGAGCAGGTTGAGGCCGAGCGAGACCGTCGAGATGACGCCGAACAGCCGGTAGTAGACGCACATGAA
>JBDSLQ010000107.1:0-3335 GCA_039916285.1 Caldimonas sp. | reverse complement strand
GCATCCTGTGCTCGGCGAGACTGACGCTGCGCACCGGCTGGAACGTGCCGGCGCCGACGTGGAGCGTGATCGCGGTTCGCTCGACGCCGCGCACGGCGAGCGCGGCGAGCAGGTCGGCGTCGAAATGAAGCGCCGCCGTCGGCGCCGCGACCGCGCCCGGGCGCTCGGCGAAGACGGTCTGGTAGCGCTCGACGTCTTCGCCTTCGTCGGCGCGTTCGATGTACGGCGGCAGCGGCACGTGGCCGTGCCGTTCGAGCAAGGCGAGCGGCTCGGAAGGAAAGCGCAGGCGAAAGAGCGACGCGTCGCCACCGGTGCGGCCCAGCACCTCGGCGTCGAAGGCGCCGGCGAAGCGGACCACGGCGCCGGCTTTCGGCGCCTTGCTCGCGCGCACCTGGGCGACGACGACGTGATCGGCCTCGACGCGCTCGACCAGCGCCTCGACCGTACCCCCGCTCGCCTTGACGCCGAAGAGGCGCGCCTTGATCACCGCGGTGTCGTTGACGACGAGCAGGTCGCCGGCGCGCAACAGGGCGGGCAAGTCGCGGACGTGGCGGTCGCACGCGGGCTCGGCACGCGCGTCGAGCAGGCGTGCGGCACTGCGCTCGGGCGCGGGATGCTGGGCGATCAGCTCGCGCGGCAACGCGAAGTCGAAATCGCTCAGGGCCAGGGGCGTCGTCATCGAAGGGCAAAATTCTCCCATGGCCTCCCCCGTGCGGCGCGAATCGAAGGCGAGCGCCGGCGGCGCGGCGGGGTCCGCGCCGGAGCAGGCGCTCGCCAGGCTCGGCCTGGTGCGCGACATCGACCTGGCGCTGCACCTGCCGCTGCGCTACGAGGACGAGACGCGCGTCGTCGCGATCGGGTCGCTGCACGACGGCGAGACCGGCCAGGTCGAGGGCGTCGTCGGCGAGTCGAAGATCCAGTTCCGGCCGCGCCGCCAGCTCGTCGTCAAGATCGCCGACGACAGCGGCGACCTGGTGATGCGCTTCCTGCACTTCTATCCGTCGCAGCAGAAGACGCTCGCGGTCGGCAAGCGCGTGCGCGTGCGCGGTGAGGCGCGCGGCGGCTTCTTCGGTCTCGAGATGGTCCATCCATCGCTCAAGGTCGTGACGGCCGGGGAGCCGCTGCCGAAGGCGCTGACGCCGGTGTATCCGAGCACCGTGCAGCTGTCGCAGGCGGTGTTGCGCAAGGCCGTCGCCGCTGGCCGCGCTCGCGCCGACCTCGAAGAAGACCTGCCGCCAGGCGTCGTCCCGAGCGGGCTGCCGACCTTGCGCGAAGCGCTCGGTCGCCTGCACGAGCCGGCGCCTGGCCTCGAAGCCGCTGCCCTGGAAGACCGTTCGCACCCGGCCTGGCAGCGCCTCAAGTTCGACGAGCTGCTCGCCCAGCAGCTCTCCCAGCTGCTCGCCCAGCGCGAGCGCCAGCGGCAGCGCGCACCGGCGCTCGCTGCCGAGCGCGGCAAGCTGCACGACCGCTTCCTCGCGACGTTGCCATTCACGCTCACGGGCGCACAGCGGCGCGTCGCCGCCGAGATCGACGCCGACCTCGC
Organism: Caldimonas sp.; assembly: GCA_039916285.1. Classification (GTDB taxonomy): domain Bacteria; phylum Pseudomonadota; class Gammaproteobacteria; order Burkholderiales; family Burkholderiaceae_C; genus Schlegelella_A. The sequence goes on along the minus strand of JBDSLQ010000107.1, from coordinate 1,792 downwards.
GCGCGCGCTGCCGACGCACCGGCTGCTCCAGGGAGACGTCGGCTCGGGCAAGACGGTCGTCGCCGCGCTCGCGGCCGCACGCGCCATCGACGCCGGCTGGCAATGCGCGCTGATGGCGCCGACCGAGATCCTCGCGGAGCAGCACCTGAAGAGGCTGGTCGGCTGGCTCGCGCCGCTCGGCGTCACCGTCGCCTGGCTGACCGGCAGCCGAAAGGGCAAGAAGCGGGACGGCATGCTGGCGCATGTGGCGTCGGGCGAAGCCGGCCTCGTCGTCGGCACGCACGCGGTGATCGAGGACCAGGTCCGCTTCAAGCGCCTCGGCCTGGCGATCATCGACGAGCAGCACCGCTTCGGCGTGGCGCAACGGCTGGCACTGCGCGAGAAGCTGCACGACCAGGGCGCACTCGAGCCGCACCTGCTGATGATGAGCGCCACACCGATTCCGCGCACGCTGGCCATGACGCTGTTCGCCGACCTCGACGTCAGCACCATCGACGAGCTGCCGCCCGGGCGAACGCCCGTCGTCACCAAGCTGTTCGCCGACGCGCGCCGCGACGAGGTCGTCGCGCGCATCCGCGACGAGGCCGGGCGCGGCAAGCAGACCTACTGGGTGTGCCCGCTGGTCGACGAGTCGGCGGCGCTCGACCTGAAGAACGCGACCGCCACCCATGCCGAGCTCTGCGCCGCATTGCCGGGCCGGATGATCGGCCTGCTGCACGGCCGCATGCCTGCCGCCGAGAAGGCGGCGGCGATGTCGCTCTTCGCCGGCGGCCAGATCGCCGTCCTCGTCGCGACGACGGTGATCGAGGTCGGCGTCGACGTTGCCAACGCGTCGCTGATGGTCGTCGAGCACGCCGAGCGCTTCGGTCTCTCGCAGCTGCACCAGCTGCGCGGCCGCGTCGGCCGCGGCCGGGAGGCGAGCGTGTGCGTGCTGCTCTACAGCGCACCGCTTTCCGACACCGCGAAAGCGCGCCTGAAGGCGATGCTCGAGACCGACGACGGCTTCGAGATCTCGCGCCGTGACCTCGCGATCCGCGGCCCGGGCGAGTTTCTCGGCGCACGCCAATCGGGGTCGGCGCTGCTGCGCTTCGCCGACCCGCTGCTCGACGAAGCATTGGTCGTGCAGGCGCGCAGCGCGGCCGAACGGCTGCTCGGCGAGGACGCGGCCGCCGCCGAGCGCCACATCGACCGCTGGCTGGGCGGCAGGGCGCACTATCTGAACGCATAGTGTCGAGGGGAAGTCCCGACGAAAACCGACCTCGCCGCGCGCTCCGCGCCGATATGCTCGCGAACACTTTCCACCGCCGCACGACGAGATCTCGCCATGCCCCACCCCCTCGTCCGCCGCGTCTGCCGCTCTCCCTCGAAGATCGTCGACTCCGCGGACAAGCCCGCGACGTGATCCGGCGCGGATGACGCTCACCGAGCTCAGGTACGTCGTCGCGGTCGCGCGCGAGAAGCATTTCGGGCGCGCCGCCGAGGCGTGCTTCGTGTCCCAGCCTACGCTCTCGGTCTCGATCAAGAAGCTCGAGGAAGAGCTCGACGTGCGCATCTTCGAGCGCGGCGCCAGCGAGGTGAGCGTGACGCCGATCGGCGAGGAGATCGTGCGCCAGGCGCAGACCGTCATCGAAGGCGCCGCGCAGATCAGGGAGACCGCCAAGCGCAGGAAGGATCCGCTCAGCGGGCCGCTTTCTCTGGGCGTGATCTACACCATCGGGCCCTACCTCCTGCCCGAGCTCGTTCGCCAGGCGATCGAGCGGGTGCCGCAGATGCCGCTCGTGCTGCAGGAGAA
>JBDSLQ010000106.1:0-7087 GCA_039916285.1 Caldimonas sp. | reverse complement strand
GCGGCGCGCCGCCTCGAGATCGTTGCGCGAGCGCTCCTCGAGGATCAGCGTCTCGCGGATCCGGTTCTGGATCGCCCCGCCCGAGTAGAGCGGCATGTTGAGCTGCAAGCCGATGCTCGCGCCGGTGTTGAAGCCGGTGACGTCGGCCGCGACCGTGGCGTGGCCGCGCTGCAGCGACGCGACCGCGTCGACGGTCGGCAGCCGCTGCGCGCGCGCCTTCTCGGTCTCGAGCCCGGCGATGTCGAACGCGACGCGGGCGCGCCGCACGGCCGGGTGCTCCTCGGCGGCGCGGCCGACGAGCTCGTCCACCGGGATCGCCGCCGTCGCAGGCAGCGCCAGCGGAATGGCGATCTGGCGCGGCTGGACGTTGCTTCGCCCGACCAGCTGGTCGAGCGCGATGCGCCGGATAACGAGATCGTTGTCGGCGGCGATCTCCTGCGCCGTCGCCAGGTCGAAGCGCGCCTGCGCCTCGCGCGTGTCGGTGATCGTCGCCGTGCCGACCTCGAAGTTGCGTTTCGCCGACGCCAGCTGTTCCGAGATCGCTGCCTTGCTGGCGCGCGTCGTCTGCAGCGTGTCCTGGGCACCGAGAACGTCGAAGTACGCCTGGCTGACGCGGAGCATCAGGTCCTGCTCGGCGCTGTCGAGGTCGGCCAGCGACGACTCCAGCGTCCGCTCCGCCTGGGCGATGGTCGCGTTGTTGGCGCGATTGAAGAGCGGCTGGCGCCCGTTTACCGCGATGCCGAACGAGTTGCTGCCGAAATTCGAGCCGACCGTCGGATTCGACTGCACCCGCGACGTGCTGCCGGAGAGCGTCGCGCTCGGCCGGTTGAGGGCGCGCGTCTGCTCGACGCGGTAGATCGCCGAGTCGGCGAGGGCGCGCGCGGCGAGGTAGGTCGCGTCGTAGCCGTGCGCGGCCTCGTACAGCTCGCGCAGGGACTGCGCCGACGCCGCGCCGGGCGCGAACGACAGGACGAGGCCGGCGGCGACGAGCGCGGCGGCGCCGGCGATCCCGCGCCGGCGCGGCGGCCGCGTCGGCGGTGGGGAGGCGGTCTCGACGGGCATGCGGATTCCTTGCGATTCGTTGTGTTCCGACGCGGCGTCAGCAGCGGGCGACGCCCGGACCGACAACGCGCGACCCGGCGTCGATGGCGCCGGCGACGTTATAGGCCGTGACGAACCTGCTCTGCGCGAGGAATGCGACGACCTGCGCGCTCCGGGTGCCGTGATGACGGTTACGGACGACAGGCTGCATGGAGGAGCGTCCCGGCCTAGAAGCTGAAGCGGCTCGGCTCGGCGAAGCCGGCGAGGCGCGGCGCCACCGTGTCGAACAGCTCGACCGTCGAGTGCCCGGCGTCCTCGCCGCGCGTCATGAGGACGGCCCGCATCACGGGCAGCTGGCCGACGATCGCGGCGAGGCGACCGCCGGGTTTCAGTTGCGAAAGCAGGGAGCGCGGCACCTCGGCGACCGAGCCGGAGAGCACGATCACGTCGAACGGCCCGTCGACGGCGAGCCCGGCCGAGGCGTCGGCCTGGATCACGCGCGCGTTCAGCACCCAGGCGCGCTTCAGGTTCTCGGTCGCAAAGCGAGCCAGTTCGGCGTCGATCTCGACCGTCGTCACGTGCTGCCCCTTGTGGGCGAGAAGGGCCGCCATGTAGCCCGAGCCGGCGCCGATCTCGAGGACGCGCTCGTGGCGTTGGACCGCGAGTTCCTGGAGCAGGCGCGCCTCGACCTTCGGCTCGAGCATCGACTGGCCGTGCGGTAGCGGCACCCGGGTGTCGACGAAGGCCATCGACCGGTAGGCCGCCGGTACGAAATCCTCGCGCTTGACGGTCGCCAGGAGCGAGAGCACGCCCTGGTCGAGAACCTCCCAGGGGCGGATCTGCTGCTCGATCATGTTGAAGCGGGCTTGCTCGATGTTCATGATGGCTTGCCGCGATGGCGGATCGGCTTGATTCCGGCCTGCCGCGGCTCCAGGCCGTGCAGCACGAGGTCGATGTGCGCCTCGATGATCGGCATCGGTTCGAGCTTGGCGACCGCTGCGCAGGCGCCGAGCGAGTGTTTGTTCATGACCAGGAAGAGCAGCGGCCCGATCAGCGCATGGACGACGTCGGCGACCTTGACCGGGCGGAACTCGCCGCGCGCGATGCCGCGCTCGACGATCTCGGCGAGCATCCGGTCGCATGGCATCGTCACCTCGTCCACGTAGAACTGGGCGATCTCGGGGAAGTTGCGCACTTCCGACATCATCAGCTTGAGGATGCCCGAGGCGCGTGTCTCGCCGACCCGTTGCCACCACAGCCGCATCATGTGCGCGAGCAGCTCCGAAGACGGGCCTTCGAAGGAGCGAACGATCTCCACGCCTTCGGCGATCTGGTTCACCACGTTGTGGCGGATCACCTCCTTGAGCAGCTCTTCCTTGCTCGGGTAGTAGAGGTAGAGCGTGCCCTTGGAGACGCCGGCGCGCGCCGCCACTTCCTCGGATCGCGTTGCCGCGAAGCCCTTCTCGACGAACAGGTCCAGGGCGGCGTCGAGAAGCTCCTGCGGGCGGGCGAGCTTGCGCCGCTGGCGGGCACCCGCTGCGGGTATCGATGCCGGGTGATTCGATCCCGTCGCGGTCATGTCTGCATACTGACTAATGGGTCAGTAATGTACGAGCCACCGGCCCACCGGTCAAGCCGCGCAAGCCCTCGCGTCGGCGCACTCGCTAACATCGCCGCCTTTGCGCCGCGAGGAACTCTTTGGATCCGATCCTGCTCGTCAAGGCCGCCCTCATGGGCATCGTCGAGGGGCTGACCGAGTTCCTGCCGGTCTCGAGCACCGGCCACCTCATTCTCGCCGGCTCGCTGCTCGGCATGACCGACGAGAAGAGCAAGGTGTTCGATATCGCGATCCAGAGCGGCGCGATCCTCGCCGTCGTGATCGTCTACTGGCACCGGCTCTCGGCCGCGGTGGCGCACCTCGGCGACAGCGCCGCGGCGCGACGTTTCGTCGCCAACGTGGCGATCGGCTTCCTGCCGGCGGCGGTGATCGGTCTGATCGCCTACAAGACGATCAAGGCGCACCTGTTCAACGCGCCGGTGGTCGCCGGCGCGTTCATCGTCGGCGGCCTGATCATCCTGTGGGTCGAGCGGCGTGCCAAACCGCTGGTCAGGATCGGCGAGGTTGACGACATGACGCCGCTCGATGCGCTCAAGGTCGGCCTCGTCCAGTGCCTCGGCATGATTCCCGGCACGAGCCGTTCCGGCGCAACCATCATCGGCGGCATGCTTCTCGGCCTGTCGCGCAAGGCGGCGACCGACTTCAGCTTCTTCCTCGCCATCCCGACGCTGTTCGGCGCCGGTGCGTACAGCTTGTGGAAGGAGCGCGCGCTCCTTTCCGCCGCCGACCTGCCGGTCTTCGCCGTCGGCTTTTTCGTCAGCTTCGCCAGTGCCTGGCTGTGCGTGCGCTGGCTGCTGCGCTACATCGCGACGCACGACTTCACGCCGTTCGCCTGGTATCGCATCGCGTTCGGCATGATCGTCCTGGCGACGGCGTGGAGCGGCGCTGTCGTCTGGAGCGGCTGAACGATGTGACGAGCGCCCTCAGGCGCGCCGCGTGAAGACGAGGTCGCGGACGCCGTGGCCGCGGTCGAGCCCGCGCTGCTCGAACTTGGTCAGCGGCCGCGACGGCGGGCGAGGCGCGAAGCCTGCGCCGGCGGCGTTGGCGAGCATCGGCTCGGCGGCGAGGACGGCCAGCATCTGCTCGGCATAGGGTAGCCAGTCGGTCGCGCAATGCAGCGTGGCGCCGGCGCCAAGACGGCTCGCGAGCAGGCGAACGAGCGGCGCCTGGATGAGCCTGCGCTTGTGATGGCGCTTCTTGTGCCACGGGTCGGGGAAGAAGACGTGGATCGCGGCGAGCGAAGCCTTCGCGATCATCGATTCGAGCACCTCGACCGCGTCGTGCTGGACGATTCGAACGTTGTCGAGCGCCATCGCGTCGAGGCGCTGCAGGAGCGCGCCGACCCCGGGCGGATGCACTTCGATGCCGAGGAAGTCGACATGGGGTGCGGCGGCGGCGATCGAGGCGGTGGCGCTGCCCATGCCGAAGCCGATCTCGACCGCGAGCGGCGCGACGCGGCCGAAGACGCGCGCGAAGTCGACCGGCGCGGCGACGAAAGGAAGCACGAAGCGCGGCGCCAGCGTTGCCAGCGCGCGCGCCTGGCCCGGGCCGATCCGGCCGGCGCGAACGACGAAGCTGCGAATGCGCGGCGGCGATGGCGCGGAACCGCCGACGTCGGCTGCGGAATTGTCGATCCGGACCATCGCTGTCGCCGCGCGGGAGCCGACCCGGACCGGTTCAGGCGAGCAGGGTTCGCACCGTGCGAAGGCTCGGTGGATGCCCGTACGAAGGGTAGCGAAGATACGTCGCCGGCATGTACAGGCGCTGCCATTCGTCGGGGATCTCGGGAAAGCGCGAGGCCAGATCGTCGCGAACGAAGAATGCGTTGGCACCGGTGAGATTGCAGGCGACGAGCCGGTAACCAGCGCCGCCCAGCAGGTCGTGAAAGGCAGCCAGCGACGCGCCGAAGTGATCGCTGCCGTCCCAGCGGTGCCCGGCGTCGTAGGGCATTACCCAACGCGTGGCCGGAGAGAAGCGCGCGTTGTATTCGACAACCCAGACGGCGGGCCGCAGCGGCGCCGCGAGCAGGCTCGAGCAGACGTGATGGTCGTTGCCGTCGAGGTCGACCGACAGCAACTCCGGCTGGTCGATGCCGTGCGCGTCCAGCGTCTCGCGGCAAAGCGATGCGATGTTGTCCCGGTCGATCCAGCATTGCCGGAAGCGCAAGCGGGTGCCTTCCGGAGCGAAGGCGAGCGCTTCGCCACCGAGCCACGCGCCGCGCCAACCCTTGGCGAGCAGGTTCAACGTGTTGTTCTCCATGCCGTTGCCGACGCCGAGCTCGAGAAAAGTACCGGGACGGTCGCCGATCGCACGGCGCGTGATCTCTTCGATGAGCCCGTCCTCGTCATTCTGCGAGTAATGCTTGGCGCCGAATGCGAGCAAGGGGTTGCGCGCGCTGCCGCTGCTCCGGAGTGCCTCGAGCGCGCCGGCCGTCACGTAGCTCTCGAGCCGGACGATGGCGCGCGCGATGCGGCGTGCCGCCTGCCAGCCGCCGGCGACTTTGGACATCTGCTGGCGCAGGGACATGGTGGTGTTCTACAGCAACGTCGAACGTCTGTCGGGCGCGTAAACTTCGGCCGGCCGAGCGGGTGTAGTTCAATGGTAGAACGGCAGCTTCCCAAGCTTCATACGAGGGTTCGATTCCCTTCACCCGCTCCAGTTAAGTCCTTATGGCGCAGGGTTGCTAGGCATCCAATATCGATCTCGCAACGAAGCCCTGCCACAAGGGATGTCACCGAATCACATGGCGCCGTCTTGATCCAGATGGACCGGCCGCATGTGTCGGACCCTGATTCAGCTCTCCGAAAGGCAAGCCGCGGCGTTGCCCCAAGCCGAGCGAATCGAAGGCTCGATGTTGATGCGAGAATTTGATGCCGACGACTTCCCGGACACCGGTGCCGAAGTCCTTCGTTATTTCTGCTTCGATTGGTGCCAGTTTGGTGCGACTTCGAGTGCTGTTGCGTCAGTCGTGACTGCGCTAGAACGAGGTGCGCGCACTGTCTAAGTCGCCATGATCTCGAATCGCTGTGACCTGCATCGCGGCGGTCTTCTTCGGCGCGAATGGTTGGGACGCTCATCGAGTTCTATTGCTCTCATGTTCAGCGCCTCAGAGGCCAGAGCCATAGTGCGGCGGCCTCCGCAGCACTCATTCCTTGTAGCGTGTCGTCTCGCCAGAGTTGCAGTGCTGTCTCCTCGAGCGAAGCTCCGTCCAGGTGCGGCCACTGCTGACGCAGGATCCGGCTGCATTGCGCGACCCACTGCACGTCGACCAGGTTGTCAGCATCTCGGTTCATGTCGATACTGTATGCCCGTACAGTATCGGACGCAAGCGGATGTCGACGGACGAGGGAATCAACGGCGTCGAGCTCGAGCTGACGTGCCCTTGCGGCTACGAGAACTTCGAGCGCGTCATCGTCCAGCGCAGGCCGCATCAGCCGATCGTCACTGACTTCGTCGCGTGCGTCGGCTGCCGCGCGATGTACTGGGCGCCCCAAGCAGTGCCGTTGCCTCTAGAGCAGCGGCCCGGGCACGGGATGATGGGTATCGGCGGCCCTGAAAAGCAGCCGATCGACAGCACCGCGGCGCTAAAGCGCGATGCAGCCAAAGCTGTCAAGGACTACCGCAAGCCCGGCAGATCAGGAAAGCTCAAGCCAGGAGGAAGGCAATGACGGCTTGACACTCCGGAAGTGCCGAAGCGGATCATCGTCAAAATCGACAAGAGCGGCTTCCGCACCGAGGAGGTTTTCACGTCTCAGGTGCACGCCGATGCCTGGGCGGACGATGGTCGAGACCACGGTGGAGCATCGGGAGCGCGTCGATTTCGACCTGAACGGCTTCGAGCAGGTTGCTATCGCCTCATGCCGCGGCGATGAGAAGGGAAAGGCCGATCCCCGCGGTTAGAAGGATGAGCGCGATTCCCGCGCGAGCCAGAAAGCCCGGGCCTTCGCCACGGTCCTGCAAGACGGATTCCGAAAACTGGTTCATGCCGCGACGATAGACGCCGGCCCCGTCATCTCGGCGGGCACGGCTCACGAAAGTCGACCTTGTGGGACATCTGCACGCAGCGCGCGTCGCTGGGTTCAGCGACGCCTGCCAGGCATACTGATCCGGCCATGACGACCTCCGCGGTGCGGATCTCGACCGTGCGCCAACGCCTGCGCAGCCTCGGCGCGCGGCCCGTGCACGAAGAACGCGTGCTGCGCCAATGGGCGCGCGCCGAGCCTCTGAGCGCCGGGAGGCGGCGTCCAGAAGACTTCCTGCCGCTCGCGCTGCGCACGGCCCTGCCGGCGGTCGACGCCGAACTGCGTGCGCTCGCCGTGCTGCGCGCCGACCATGCCGCCGCCGACGGCTCGCGCCGCCTGCTGGTCGGCCTGGCGGACGGGCGCTCGGTCGAGGCCGTGCTTCTGCCGCGCGGCGGCTTGTGCGTGT
>JBDSLQ010000105.1:0-5791 GCA_039916285.1 Caldimonas sp. | reverse complement strand
CGGGCTGTCGCCCTCCTCCAGGCTCGGCATGTCCGGCTCGAGCGCCATGCCGCATTTCGGACAGCTTCCCGGATGGTCTTGACGGATCTCCGGGTGCATCGGGCAGGTGAAGATCGTCCCGGCGGCGGCCGGCGCCTCGCTGACGGGCCCTGCTGCGGCCCCCTCGAGTGGCGTCATGAACTTTGCGGGATCGGCGATGAACTTCGTCTTGCAGCCAGCGCTGCAGAAGTAGACGGACTTGCCCTCGTGTTGATGCACATGCGGCGACTGCACCGTCACTGTCATTCCACAGACCGGATCTTTCCGCTGGGCAGGAGCGCCGGTCGAAGGCGAAGCAACCTCTTCGGTCGAACAGCAGCCGGCCGCGTCTTCGTCCGCCGCCGGCGCCTCGGGCTTGCGACCTGCACACCCGCATCCGGTCTTCGCCGGCGTCGCTGTCGGCAGCGGTGCCGTAGCCTTTGGCGTGCAACATGATGTGGCGGAGGCGGCCGATTGCTCCGCCCCGGCCGAAGCTTGATCTGCGACAGCGACATTCGAACTCTTATGCTCTTCCACGGTCTTCTCCCCAGCGATGCTCATCTCGCTTGGACAGAGCTTAGACTCCGTACCCGACCCCAGAGTCAAGGACATTTTCATTGTGAGGACAACGCGAACTTCAGAGTCGCTCACCATCGGACGGCTGGCTCGCGCGGCAGAGGTCGGGGTCGAGACCATCCGCTACTACAGGATCGCAAGCTGCTGCCCCTCCCGCCCAGTGCGGGTGCATTCAGGCAATACCCAGTGGCCCTCGTCGACCGCATCCGTTTCATCAAGCGGGCGCAGGAACTCGGCTTTTCGCTCGAAGAAATCTCCGAGCTGCTGCATCTGGAGGGAGGCGCAGACCGGGCGTCCATACGTCACATCGCCACGGACAAGCTGTCTCAGATCGGGACGAAGCTGGCCGACTTGCGTCGGATGCAGAAAGTGCTGAAGCACCTGGTCTCGGAGTGCGAACACACCAGCGCCGACCTGCCCTGTCCCATCATCAAAACGCTCAGCGCCACCCGCCAGTAACGCCCAGGCGGGAAGCCCTACCCACCGAAGACCTCGTTCGCCGTCCCGCCCGGAGTCGGCGCCAACGGCTTGCAACTGGCGGCGCCGGCCCGCAGGTATGCGTCCATGGTCCCCGCCCGAACGTAGAAAGAAACTTCCACCTGCGCCGACTGACAGGCACTGCTCAAGGAGATCTCTGATGACCCGCCGCCCCTTCCTCGCCGCCCTGTCGGCCCTCGGCCTGGCCCCGGGACTCGTCGTCGCCCAAGGCGCGGCGCCGAAGATCGAGCCGTTCAAGCTCTCCGACGCCGAGTGGAAGAAGCGCCTGAGCCCGGCTGCCTATGATGTGCTGCGGCACGAGGGCACCGAGCGGCCCGGCTCGAGCCCGCTCAATGCCGAAAAGCGCAAGGGCCGCTTCCATTGCGCCGGCTGCGATCTGCCGCTCTTTTCGTCCGACACGAAGTATGAGAGCGGCACCGGCTGGCCGAGCTTCTACGCGGCACTGCCCGGCTCCGTCGGCACGACCGTCGACCGCAAGCTCTTCATGGCCCGCACCGAGTACCACTGCTTTCGCTGCGAAGGCCACCAGGGACATATCTTCGACGATGGTCCGAAGCCGTCCGGCAAGCGCTATTGCAACAACGGCGTGGCGCTCAGGTTCGTCCCGGAGTCGGCATGAGCGCCGCACGGTCCGTGCGGCGCATCCTCGCCGCTGCCCTGCTCGGCGTCTCGGCCGGAGCGGCCATCGGTCAGACCACGGGGGCCGCCGCGCCGGCAACGACGACGGCGAGCACCGCGAAAGCGGTATTCGCCGGCGGCTGCTTCTGGTGCGTCGAGTCCGATTTCGACAAGGTCGACGGCGTCCTCTCGACGACCTCGGGCTACACCGGTGGCAATGTGCCCAACCCGACCTACGGGCAGGTCTCGGCCAAGGGCACCGGCCACGCGGAGGCCGTGGAAATCGTCTTCGACCCGCGCAAGGTGAGCTACGAGAAGCTGGTCGAGCGCTTCTGGCGAACGATCGATCCGACCACCAAGGATCGCCAGTTCTGCGATGCCGGCAGCCCCTATCGCTCGGCGATCTTCGCCCAGGATGCCGAGCAGCTCAGGATCGCCCAGGCGTCGAAGGCGGCGCTCGAGAAATCGAAACCGTTCAAGGAGCCCATCGTCACCGAGGTGGTCACCGGCGGCCCGTTCTACGCGGCCGAGGCGTACCACCAGGACTACTACAAGAAGAACCCGGTCCGCTACAACTACTACCGCCTGACCTGCGGCCGCGACGCCAGGGTCAAGGAGCTGTGGGGGAGCCAGGCGGCGAGCCCCTGAACGCGTCCGGCCGGCCGTGTCAGTGGCCGATGATCTTGGCCAGGAAGTCACGGGTGCGCTCGCTCTTCGGGTGGTCGAAGAACTCCGCCGGCGTGTTCTGCTCGACGATCTGGCCCTGGTCCATGAAGACAACGCGGTCGGCAACCGCCTTGGCGAAGCCCATCTCGTGGGTGACGCAGAGCATCGTCATGCCCTGGCCGGCCAGCTCGACGATGACGTCGAGCACCTCCTTGATCATTTCCGGGTCGAGCGCCGAGGTCGGCTCGTCGAACAGCATGATCTTCGGCGTCAGGCAGAGGGCCCGCGCGATCGCGACGCGCTGCTGCTGGCCACCGGAGAGTTGGAGCGGAAACTTGCGCGCCTGCTCGGCGATCTGCACCCGCTCGAGCTGCTGCATGGCTCGCTCCTCGGCCTCCTTCTTCGGCGTCTGGCCGACCCACATCGGCGCCAGGGTCAGGTTCTCGAGCACGGTGAGGTGCGGGAACAGGTTGAATTGCTGAAAGACCATGCCGACCCGGCGGCGCACCGCCTCGACCGCCTTGACGTCGTCGCTGAGGACGATGCCGTCGACCGTGACGCGCCCCTCCTGATACCCCTCGAGCGCGTTGATGCAGCGTATCAGCGTCGACTTGCCCGAGCCCGAAGGGCCGCAGATGACGATGCGCTCGCCGCGGCCGACCGTCATGTCGACGTCGCGCAGCACATGAAAGGCATCGCCGTACCACTTGTTGACCTGGACGAACTCGACGATGGGATCGTTCATGGGTTTCGTGACTAGCGCTGCCTGCTCACGCCGACCTGCTTTTCCACCCACAGGCTGTAGCGCGACATGGCGAAGCAGAACGTGAAATAGATGGCCGTGATGAAGAGGTAAGCCTCGATCTTGAACGGGCGCCACTCGACATCGGAGTTCAGGGCCAGGGCCAGGGCGCCGGTCAGCTCGTACAGCGAGACGATGTTGACCAGCGAGGTGTCTTTCATGATCGAGATGAAGTTGTTCATCATGCTCGGCACGACCATCGACAGCGCCTGCGGCAGGACGACCTTCCTCTGGGTCTGCCAGTACGACAGGCCCAGCGTGTCGGCCGCCTCGATCTGGCCTTTCGGGATCGCCTGCAGCCCGCCGCGCACGATCTCGGCCATGTAGGCGGCGGCGAAAAGCGTGATGCCGGCCAGCACCCGCACAAGCACGTCGATCGTCATGCCCTGCGGCATGAAAAGCGGGAACATGAAGGAGGCCATGAACAGCACGCTGATAAGCGGCACCCCCCGGACGAGCTCGATGTAGATGACGCAGACGGTGCGGATCACCGGCAGATGGCTGCGCCGGCCGAGAGCGACCAGGATGGCGATGGGGAAAGCGAGAAAGATCGACAGCGTGGCCAGCATCACGGTGAGCGGCAGGCCGCCCCACAAGTCGCTGCGCACGGGGGCGAGACCGAACACGCCGCCGCCCATCAGGACGAAGAAGATCGCCAGCACCGCGAGCCACATCGCGCCCAGCCACGGTCGCCAGAAGCGGCGTACGCAGCTCGCCACCACGGCGGCGACCATCAGCAACGTGGCCACGCCGGGCCGCCATTGCGCCTCGAACGGATAGCGGCCGAAGATGATGACGTGCCACTTCTCGGCGATCACGCCCCAGCAGGCGCCGCTGCCACGCGCTGCCTGGCAGGCGTCGGCGTTCGGCGCGAGCACGGCGTTGACGATCGCCCACTGGCCGAAACGGGGCAGCAGGTAGAGCGCCAGGCCGACCAGTAATACAGTGGTCAGGGCGCTCTTCCAGTCGGCGAAGAGGTTGCGCCGCACCCAGGGCACGAAACCTTCGGTGCGCACCGGCGCCTTTCGCGCCGCGATGGAGTGGAAGACGGCGGCCATTCGTTCGTCAGCGCTCGACGATCGCCGCGCGCTTGTTGTACCAGTTCATCAGCGCCGACGTGCCGAGGGACGTGCACAGGTAGACGATCATGATGATGGCGATGCACTCGACGGCGCGCCCGGTCTGGTTGAGCGTCGTGTTCGCGATCGAGACGACATCGGGGTAGCCGATGACGACCGCAAGCGACGAGTTCTTGGTGAGGTTCAGGTACTGGTTGGTGAGCGGCGGGATGATCACGCGCAGCGCCTGCGGCAGCACGATCAGGCGCATCTGCATGCGACGGGTCAGGCCGAGCGCGCCGGCCGCCTCGGTCTGGCCGTGGCTGACCGACTGGATCCCCCCGCGCACCACTTCGGCGATAAACGAAGCGGTGTACATCACGAGGCCGATGAGCACGGCCATGAATTCCGGCGTCGCGCTGATGCCGCCGTCGACCATGAACGCCAGCTGCTCGGGCACCGACCATTCGCGGGGGGCTCCCCCGACCGCCCAGCCGAGGAGGGTCAGGGCCAACACCGCGAGCAGCGGCACGGCCCAGCGGTTGCGTTGACGGCCGGTCAGCTCGAACAACCGCTGCGCGCGCTGCCGCCACCACCAGGCGACGCCGCTGCCGGCGAGCACGCCGGCCGCCATCCAGGCGTGGCCGCCGGTCCACACCGGCGCCGGGAAGGAGAAGCCGCCCTTGCTCAGATAGAACAGGTCGGCGACGTTCCATGCCGTCTGCGGCGGGGGAAGAACCTCGACGAAGAACAGGTACCACATCAGCAGCTGCAACAGGATCGGCACGTTGCGAAACAGTTCGACATAGCCATAGCAAAGACCGCGCACGAGCGCATTTCGCGAGAAGCGGCCGACGCCGATCAGGACGCCGAGGACTGTGGTCAGGATGATGCCGATGACGGCGACGCGCAGCGTGTTGAGAACGCCGATCCAGATCGCTCGTCCGTAGGACTGGCTCGGGTCGTAGGCGACCATGGTCTCGCCGATGTCGAAGCCGGCGGCCTGCCCCAGGAAGTCGAAGCCGCTCTGAATCCCGCGCACCTGCATGTTCTGCTGGGTGTTGTGGGCCAGGAACCAGACCACGCCGGCTACGGCGAGGAGCGCCAGTGCCTGATAGAGCAGGCCGCGCGCGGCGCGACTGCGCCACGACCAGGCGCGGCGGCGGCGGGGCATGGCGAGCGGCAGGCGCTCAGCGCACCGGCGGTGCGTACATCAGGCCGCCGTTCGTCCAGAGGTTGTTGCTGCCGCGCGGCAGCCCGATCGCCGTCTTCGGTCCGACGTGGCGGTCGAAGATCTCGCCGTAGTTGCCGACGGCCTTGATCGCGCGATAGGCCCAGTCCTTGTCGAGTCCGAGCAGCTTGCCGGTATCTTCGGTGCCGGCGCCGACCAGGCGCATCACCCCGGGGTTCTTGCTGTCCTTCTTCATCTGGTCGACATTGGCCTGGGTGATGCCGTATTCCTCGGCCTCGAGAAGCGCGTTCAGCGTCCATTTCGCGATCGCGAAGAACTCGTCGTCGCCGCGCCGCACGGCCGGGCCGAGCGGCTCCTTGGAGA
>JBDSLQ010000104.1:0-2838 GCA_039916285.1 Caldimonas sp. | reverse complement strand
GTGATCGAGCGCGCGCCGACCGAGGGCAGTGTCGCGCGCGGCCGGCGCGGTGCGGCGAGCGGCGCGGCATCCGCCGGCGCGCCGGCGATCGCCCGCAACGGCGGCGCGCTGCCGGGGCCCACTGCGCCCTGAGCGGGATCGACCGCGCCGCCGACTCGCGGGCGAACCGGGACTTGCCATGAATCTTTCCGAGCTCTTCATCCGCCGTCCGGTGCTGACCGTGCTCCTCAACGCGGCGATCGTCGTCGCCGGCGTGGTTGCCTGGCGCAGCATTCCGGTCGCGGCGCTGCCGAGCTACAACACGCCGGTCATCAACGTCCAGGGCGTGTTGCCGGGGGCGAGCCCGGAGACGATGGCGACCTCGGTCGCGCTGCAGCTCGAGAAGCAGTTCCAGACCATCCCGGGCCTGGCCGTCATCAGCTCGACCAACACCCTCGGCTCGACCTCGGTGACGCTCGAGTTCGACCAGGGCCGCGACATCGACGCTGCGGCGGTCGACGTCCAGGCCGCGCTCCTGCGCGCGCAGCGGACGCTGCCGCAGGAGATGACGAGCCCGCCGTCGTACCGCAAGGTCAACCCGGCCGACGCGCCGGTGCTGTTCATCGCCATGACCTCGCCGTCGATGAGCCTGTCGGACCTGAACGACTTCGCCGAGCACCTGATCTCGCCGACGCTGTCGACGCTCGACGGCGTCGCCCAGGTCAACATCTTCGGCCAGAAGCGCTTCGCCGTGCGCGTGCGCGTCCTCCCCGAGGCACTCTCGGCGCGCAACATCGCCCTCGACGAGCTGACCAGCGCGCTGCGCGCGGCCAACGTCAACACCCCGGTCGGCACGCTCGAGGGCCCGGCGCAGACGCTGACGCTGCAAGCCAACAAGCAGCTCAAGAACGCCGCCGAGTTCGCCGAGCTGATCGTCTCCAACCGCAACGGCAATCCGGTGCGCCTTCGCGACGTGGCCCAGGTCGAGGACAGCTACGAGACGGTCAAGACGAACGCGACCTTCAACGGCGAGAGCTCGATCTCGCTTGCCGTGCTGCGCCAGCCCGATGCCAACACCGTCAAGGTCGTCGACGCGGTGCGCGCCAAGCTGCCCGAGTTCCGGGCGCAGCTGCCGCAGTCGGTGCGGATGACCGTGGCCAACGACCGCTCGGTGTCGATCCGCGACGCGCTCCACGACGTCACGTTGACGATGTTCGGCACGATCGTGCTGGTCGTGCTCGTCATCTTCCTGTTCCTGCGCCGCTTCGTCGCGACCGTGATTCCGACTCTCTCGCTGCCGATCTCGCTGGTCGGTGCCGTGTCCCTGCTCTGGGCCCTTGGCTACACGATCGACAACATCTCGCTGCTCGGTCTGACGCTGGCGGTCGGCCTGGTCGTCGACGACGCGATCGTCATGCTCGAGAACATCATGCGCCACGTCGAGGCCGGCGAGCCGCCGTTCCAGGCGGCGCTGCGCGGCTCGCGCGAGGTCGGCTTCACGATCATCTCGATTTCGAGCTCGCTGGTCGCGGTCTTCATCCCGATCTTTTTCATGCCGGGCGTGATCGGCCTGCTCTTCCACGAGTTCGCGGTCGTCGTGTCGCTGGCGATCGTCGCCTCGGCCTTCGTCTCGCTGACGCTGGTGCCGATGCTGGCGAGCCGCTTCCTTTCGGACAAGGCTGCGGACAAGGCGCACGGCCGGCGGCCGGGCGCGATCGCGCGCGCTTTCGAGCGTGGCTTCGACGCCGTGCTCGGCGCCTACGCGCGAACCCTCGACACGGCGCTGCGCCATCGCGGCATCGTTCTTTTCGTCGCCGCGCTCACTTTCGCGGCGACCGCGTGGCTGTTCGTCACCATTCCCAAGGGCTTCTTTCCTCAGGAGGACATCGGCCAGATCCGCATCACCACCGAGGCCGCGGAGGACACTTCGTTCCCCGCGATGGTCCGCTTGCAGGCGCGCCTGGCCGAGGTGGTGCGCGCCGACCCGAACGTGCTGACCGTCAACTCCTTCAACGGCGGCCAGGGTTCGCAGAATACCGGGCGAATGTTCATCAACCTCAAGCCGCGCGCCGAGCGCGAGCCGATGAAGCAGGTCGTCGAGGGCCTGCGCAGGAAGCTGCGCGAGGTGCCGGGGATCGCCGCCTTCATGCAGCCGATCCAGAACCTGCAGCTCGGCGGCCGGCCGAGCAAGGCGCAATACCAGTACATCCTGCAAAGCGTGCAGGCGGGCGAGCTGAACGACTGGGCGCTCAAGCTGCAGGAGCCGATGCGCGCCGATCCGCTGTTCCGCGACGTCACCAGCGACTCGCAGCTGCGCGGCCTGCAGGCCTCGCTCAAGATCGACCGCGACCGCGCCAACACGCTCGGCGTGTCGATCGATTCGGTGCGCTCGGCGCTCTACAGCGCGTTCGGCGAGCGCCAGGTGTCGACGATCTACACGCCCGTCGACAGCTACCAGGTCATCATGGAGCTGGCGCCCAACGCCAAGCAGGACGAAAGTGCGTTCGGTAGCATCTACGTTCGCGCGTCGACCGGCTCGCTGGTGCCGCTGTCGAGCTTCGCGACGGTCGAGCGCTCGGTCGGGCCGACGTCGATCAATCACGTCGGCCAGCTGCAGGCGGTGACGATCTCGTTCAACCTTGCGCCGGGAACGGCGCTCGGCGATGCGACCGCGCGCATCGAGCAGTATCGCGACCAGGTCCGCCTGCCGTCGTCGATCATCACCGCCTACGGTGGCGACGCCGCGGTGTTCAAGAGCTCGCAGGGCAGCCAGGCGATCCTGATCGTCTCGGCGCTGCTCGTGATCTACGTGCTGCTCGGCGTCCTCTACGAGAGCTACGTTCACCCGCTGACGATCCT
>JBDSLQ010000103.1:0-2522 GCA_039916285.1 Caldimonas sp. | reverse complement strand
GTGGCGGTGCCCACTTCGAACACCTGCAGGATGTTGGGTGCATTGCCGGCACGGAAAGCAGCGATCGATGCGGTCATCGATTCGTCGTAGCTGCCCTTGAAGGTCGGCACGATGCGGTATTCCTTCTGGCTGGCGTTGAAGTCCTTCGCCAGGTCATTGACCCACTCGCCATTGACCGCCGTCATGGAATGCCACCACTGGATTTCGACCTGCGCTCGGGCAGGCAGCGACAGCGCGCCGAGGGCGATGAGCGAACACGAGACAAGTGACTTCAACTTCATGACGACTCCGTGAAAGGGGGCTCGGCGGGCCGATGGCAACGGCGCGATTGTCGGGGCCCGAGATGACAGCCGCGTTTATCTCGCGCGAGGGCGCGCGCCGGCAAGCGGGAATACCCGCCGCGCCAGCAGGCGGGATGGCCTTGTGCCGAGAAAAATTGCTGCGCTGCGGTACGATGCCTCGCTCTCTCACAGCGGCCGCGAATCGCGCCCTGCCTCCATGAACGCCCCGCTGCCGATCGACCGGATCGCCGCCGAAGAACAAGCACCCGGCGCGACACCCCGCCTGCGCGAGATTCCCTACAACTACACCTCGTTTTCCGACCGCGAGATCGTCATCCGCCTGCTCGGCCAGCGCGCCTGGGAGGTGCTGGGGCTCCTGCGCAGCGAGCGGCGCACCGGTCGCTCGGCGCGGATGCTCTACGAGGTGCTGGGCGACATCTGGGTCGTCCAGCGCAACCCCTACCTGCAGGACGACCTGCTCGACAACCCGCGCCGCCGCGCCCAGCTCATCGAAGCGCTGCAGCACCGCCTCGGCGAGGTCGAGAAGCGCCGCACGCCTTCGGCCGACGCAGCGCGCGACGCCGTCGTCGGCGAGCTGCTTGCGCTCTCTCGCGCAGCCGTCGAGGCGTTCGCGGCGCAGTTCCGCGCCGTCTGGGACTTGAGGAAGCGAACCGTGCGCGTGCTCTCGCGCTTCACCGCCAAGGACAACATCAAGTTCGACGGCCTGTCGCGCGTCTCGCACGTCACCGACGCGACCGACTGGCGCGTCGAGTACCCGTTCGTCGTTCTCACGCCCGACACCGAGACCGAGATGGCCGGCCTCGTCGCCGGCTGCATCGAGCTCGGCCTGACGATCATCCCGCGCGGCGGCGGCACCGGCTACACCGGCGGCGCGGTGCCGCTGACGTGGTCGAGCGCGGTCATCAACACCGAGAAGCTCGAGGCAATGAGCGAGGTCGAGCGCGTCGCGCTGCCCGGCGTCGCCGACGAGGTGGCAACGGTGTGGTGCGAGGCCGGCGTCGTCACCCAGCGCGTCGCCGAGGCGGCCGAGCGCGCCGGCCACGTGTTCGCGGTCGACCCGACTTCGGCCGAGGCGTCGTGCGTCGGCGGCAACATCGCCATGAACGCCGGCGGCAAGAAGGCGGTGCTGTGGGGAACGGCGCTCGACAACCTCGCGTCGTGGCGGATGGTCACGCCCGATGCCAAGTGGCTCGAGGTCACGCGCCTCAACCACAACCTCGGCAAGATCCACGACGCGCGCGAGGTCAGCTTCGAGCTGAGGTACTTCGACGCGAGCGGCAAGAAGCTCGAGCGCACCGAGCGGCTCGAGATGGCGGGCGCGGTGTTCAGGAAGGAAGGCCTCGGCAAGGACGTCACCGACAAGTTCCTCGCCGGCGTGCCGGGGATCCAGAAAGAGGGCTGCGACGGCCTGATCACGTCGGCGCGCTGGATCGTGCACCGCATGCCCGCCCACGTGCGCACCGTCTGCCTCGAGTTCTTCGGCAATGCCAAGGACGCCGTGCCGTCGATCGTCGAGATCCGCGACTACCTGTTCGAGCTGGCGCAGAAATCGACACCCGGCCAGCGCGTGCTCCTCGCCGGCCTCGAGCATCTCGACGACCGCTACCTGAAGGCGGTCGGCTACGCGACCAAGAGCAAGCGCGGCGCGTCATCCGAGGGCGGCCAGAAGGCCGCCTTGCCGAAGATGGCGCTCTTCGGCGACATCGTCGGCGACGACGCCGACGCCGTCGCGCGGGCGACGAGCGAGGTCGTGCGGATCGCCAATGCGCGCGGCGGCGAAGGCTTCGTCGCCGTCAGCGCCGAGGCGCGCAAGAAGTTCTGGCTCGACCGCAAGCGCACGGCGGCGATCAGCAAGCACACCAACGCCTTCAAGATCAACGAGGACGTCGTCATCCCCTTGCCGCGGATGGGGGAGTACACCGAGGGCATCGAGCGCATCAACATCGAGCTCAGCCTGGCCAACAAGCTCGCCCTGGTCGATCGCCTGCAGGCGTTTTTCACCACCGGCAAGCTGCCGCTCCTCAAGGGCGACGACGCCGGCGAGATCGCGACCGCCGAGCTGCTCGAGGACCGCGTCCAGCAAGCGCTCGCGCTGTTGCGCGAGGTAGGCGCGCAGTGGCGCGGCTGGCTGGAGGGGCTCGATCGGCCTGCGCCGGACGAGCCCGGAGGGCGCACTGTCTTCGCGCTGCTCCAGGACCACACCTGGCGGGCGTCGTGGAA
>JBDSLQ010000102.1:0-3674 GCA_039916285.1 Caldimonas sp. | reverse complement strand
GGGCGCGCTTGATGCACGTCGTCAGCTGGCGCTGGAAGAAGGCGCGCGTGCCGGTCAGGCGGGCGGGCGTGATCTTGCCGTTCTCGTTGATGAAATCGCGCAAGGTGTCGATGTCCTTGTAGTCGATCTCCTTGACGCCGGTGACCGTGAAACGGCAGAAACGCTTGCGCCGGAACAGCAGCGACTGGGTGTTGCGCTTGGGCTTGCGGTCCTTGTTGAACCGACCTTTACCGCGGGGCGGGGGCATGTGATGACCTCTCTACTTAGATTCGATGGATTGGATGTGAAAGACGATTCCGCGTCCGTTGCGTTGCGCGCCGAGAAAGCCGGTGAACTCGTGCTCGGTGCCGAGCTCGGCGGCCAGCAGGGATTCGGTGATGGCGCCGATCGCTCGACCCCGGATCTCGACGCTGACCTTGCGAACGCTGCCGATCTGGGCGATCTCCGATTCGTGCCTCATGCTGACATCGATCGCCGGAAGGCCTGCCGGCGTGAACCTGAGCGCCGCACGCTCGACGATCCGCGCCGTCAGCGCCAGCCGATTGGTCAGGCCGAAGCTTCCTGCGGCGCGCGCCGCGACTCCTCGCGATCGACCGCCTTCATCATCACCGAGGGCGTCGTCTCGGCGCGGTCCTTGACGACGGTCAAGTGGCGCAGGACGGCATCGTTGAAGCGAAAGCCCGTCTCGAGCTCGCTCAATACCTTGTTGTCGCACTCGATGTTGATGCAGAGGTAGTGCGCCTTGGCAAGCTTCTGGACCATGTACGCCATCTGGCGCCGACCCCAGTCCTCGACCCGATGCACTTTGCCGCCGCCGGCGGTGACGGTGGTCTTGTAGCGTTCCAGCATGGCCGGAACCTGTTCGCTCTGATCCGGATGGATCAAGAGCACGATCTCGTAGTGACGCATGAAGTCTCCTTATGGATTCCTGGCAGGAAGCCGCTCGCGGGGCAGAACCCGATCCGGGTTGACGTCGAGACCCGATGCGGCAAGGGAAGCCTATGAGTATAAGCCGGCCGGCTCATCCGGGCAGGCTGCCCTCCCCGCCGGTAGCGAGCGGCGCGCGCGGGCCCGTTTGCGAGCGTTGACAGGTGCAGCGAAGCGGTAATCCTCGACGACTCCGGTTACGAGACGATGCCGACGCGGTCGGCCCACCGCGGGGCGAGGATTACACTGCCCCTGACTGGGTGGCGGAGTCGCGGACTCGATCTCCGCGACAGCGCGCTGCAAGGCACGTGCGCGGCCCCAGGCGCGGCGTAAGGGAACGCTATCGATGAGTGATTCGAGCAGCAGCGGCAGGTTCGCGCGAGACGCTCCGAAGTCAGGCGCGCAGGGTGCCGCCTCGCCCGATGAATGGCAGGCCACCCGGGCCGAGCCCGCGTCCCAGGACGAGATCGACGAGTGGCAGGCGACGCGCGTGCAGGCACGCCAGCCCAATCGCGTCGATGAATGGCGGGGTCCGCAGCCGCCCCCGGTGGGCACCCCGCCGAAATCGGCACGGCGCGCCGGCCGCTTCGGCGCGGCGGCCGAGTCTCCCGATGCCTGGGAGGCCACGCGTGCCCAGACGGCGTTGGCGACCCAGGTTCTCGAGGACGAAGGCGACTACCTCGCGACCGAGAAAGAGGAAATTGGCCGGCAGATCGGTGGCAACGAGCGAGAGCTCTTCGTCTCGTGCGCGCCCGCCGAGGCGCTGCAGCAGCAGTTCGAGCACCTGCAGCCGAATTTCATCGCCGTCCACGATATCGCGACGTCGTCGTCGAGGAAGCTCCTCACCGGCATCGCCGCCGCCAGTGGCCGCGCGGTCCAGAAGCTCGTCGTCCGCCGCCAGGGCTATGGCACGGCGCTGGCGACGCTCGAGTTCGTCGAGCTTCCGACCGCCGACAACCAGCTGCTGCGCCTCTACACGACCGAGGCCGATGCCGACACGGCGTCGCGCCATGCGCTCGCCCGCGTCCTGCTGGCGTACAGCCGGCTGGGCGTCGTCATGGTCGGCGAGCTGCCCGGCCACGCGATCGCCTCGGCGCTGAAGCCGCTGCACGACGACATCATCACCGGGCCGTGGCCGAACCGGAACCTGTTGCTTCTGCCGCTCGCCTCGGCGAGCACGCTCGTCACGCACGGCCTCGATCTCGGCCGTGGCACCGGCGTCGCGGTCCGGACGACGCCGCAGGTCGCCCGCCCGGCAGACGCATGGGCTTTCATCACCGGTACCTGGAGCCGCCTGCGCGAGCAGACGCCGGCCGACGGCCGGGTCGTCCCCGAGCTCGGCGCGTTCAAGGCGGCGGCCTACCAGCCCAAGCGTCCGGCGCAGCCTACCGGCCTGCCGTCGGGCGACACCCTGCCGATGGAGGATTCGCGCCCGCCGATCGTCCTGTCGATGCGGCCGATGCCGGCGATCGCGACGCCGTCGTACTCGCCGACGATGCCTTCGACGCTGATCGAGCGCTACGTCAAGCAGCTGAGCGAGCTGAACGGCGTCATCAGCTGCTGCGTCTTCGAGGTGCAGAGCGGCAACCCGATCGCCCATGCCGGCGCCAGCCCCGGCTCAGCGCAGCTGGCGGCGCATGGCAGCACGCTCATCGCAGCGATGATGGCCACGAGCCGCGCCCTCGGCTACGGCCATACCCTGCCCGAAGCAGCGATCTCGCTCGGCGCGCATCACCTTCTTCTGCGCGGCGTGCCGCGCAACCCGGGCCTGGCGATGCATGCCGTGCTCGACAAGACGAGCGCCAACCTGACGCTCGCCCGCCTGCAGGTGCTTCGCATGGACACCCTGTTCGAGGACGCGGCGCCGCTGTCATCCTGAGCGAAGCGCTGCTGTCATCAGCAGGGAGTGGCTCAGTGCACGACGCGGTCGAAGACGAACCGGCCGTCTTCGTAGTCGACGGGGATCACGTCGTTCGGACCGAAGCGGCCCTCGAGAATCAGCGTCGACAGCGGGTTCTCGATGTCGCGCTGGATGGCCCGCTTGAGCGGCCGCGCGCCGAAGACCGGATCGAAGCCTTCCTTGGCGAGCTGGCCGAGCGCGCGGGGCGTCACGTCGAGCCGCATGTCCATCCTGGCGAGCCGGTCCTCGAGCACGCGCAGCTGGATCTTGGCGATCGCCTGGATGTTCTTCTGGTCGAGCGCGTGAAAGACGACGGCCTCGTCGATCCGGTTCAGGAACTCCGGCCTGAAGTGCTTCTTGACCTCCGTCCAGACCGCTTCGCTGATCGCCTGGTAGGGCTGGCCGACCATCTGCATGATCTGGTGCGAGCCGAGGTTCGACGTCATGACGATGACCGTGTTCTTGAAGTCGACGGTACGTCCTTGCCCGTCGGTGAGCCGGCCGTCGTCGAGCACCTGAAGGAGGACGTTGAAGACGTCGGGATGCGCCTTCTCGACCTCGTCGAGCAGCAGCACGCTGTAGGGCTTCCTGCGCACGGCCTCGGTCAGGTAGCCGCCTTCGTCGTAGCCGACGTAGCCCGGCGGCGCGCCGATCATTCGGGCCACCGAATGCTTCTCCATGAACTCGCTCATGTCGAGCCGGATCAGGTGATCGTCGCTGTCGAACAGAAACGCCGCCAACGCCTTGCAGAGCTCGGTCTTGCCGACGCCGGTCGGTCCGAGAAACAGGAACGAGCCGGTCGGCCGGTTCGGGTCGGACAGGCCGGAGCGAGAGCGCCGAATCGCGT
>JBDSLQ010000101.1:0-5774 GCA_039916285.1 Caldimonas sp. | reverse complement strand
ATGGGCTTTCGCGAGAACATCGTCGGCAGCGGCACCGACAACGGCTTCGACGTCCTCGATCGCCGGGTCGAATTCAAGATCGTTCCCTGCGCCTGAGCGTCGACCGGCGATGAATTCAGCGGCGCGGCGGCCGCGCTCGCACCACTACAGCGTCTACGTCGTCGAGCTCGCGGACCAAGTCTGGAACGTGGCGGGATTTCGCCGCGCCAACCCCGACTACCGCCTCGGCCAGCCCTTCGTCTACGTCGGCATGACGGGGCTCGATCCGGACCTTCGCTTCGACCGTCACATGGCCGGCATCCAGGCCAACCGCTTCGTCCGCGAGTACGGCGTGCGCCTGCTGCCTGCGATCTACGAGGTCTACAACCCGATGCCCTACGACGCCGCGCGCGACATGGAGGTCGAGCTGGGCATCGCTTTGCGCGAAGCCGGCTACGGCGTCTGGCAGGCCTGACTGGGCCCGATGGCGCCTCACTGCGCTCGCTGCCCCCCGTGGAGGCGCTCGGGCGCTTGGGGCGGCCCGGCGGGCCCTCGGCTCTCCGTCGCGAGGAGCGTCTCCAGGCGCTGCTCGCGAATGCCGTAGAACGACTTGAGGTCGTCGAGCTCGCCGCGTGCGCGCGCTTCCTGGCCGGTACCGGCGCCGCGCCGCCGGGCGAGGATCATCTTGTTCTTGCTGGTGTGCTCGAGCGAGACGAACTCGAACACCTGCGCGTCGTAGCCCCGCGTCTCGAGCAGCAGCGCGCGCATGCTGTCGGTGACCATCTCGGCCTCCTGGCCGAGGTGTATGCCGTGGCGCAGCAGCCCTGAGAGCAGGCGCGGCCGGGCGATCTGCGGCCGCAGCTCCTTGTGGCAGCACGGCGAGCAGACCAGGACCTGTGCGCCGGCGCGCACGCCGAGGTCGATCGCGTGATCGGTGGCGGTGTCGCAGGCATGCAGCGCGATCATCACGTCCATCGCCGCGGGCGCGACGCTGCGCAGGTCGCCCTCGACGAAGCGGAGACCTTCGCAGCCGGACCGCGCAGCGACGCCGTTGCAGAAGTCGACCAGCTCGCGGCGCAGCTCGACGCCGGTCACCGAGGGCGGGTGGCCGAACCGGCGGCGCAGGTGCTCGTGCACGGCAAAGGTCAGGTAGCCCTTGCCCGAGCCGTAGTCGACGACGCGGATCGGCGCCGCGCCGGCGCCGAGCGTCGAGTGGGGCAAGGCATCGAGCGCGTGGTCGAGCACCTCCAGGAACTTGTCGATCTGGCGCCACTTGCGCGCCATCGCCGGCACCAGGCGATGGCTGGCGTCGGTGAGGCCGAGCTCGGCGAGGAACGGCAGGTCGAGCGGCAGGCGGCGCGCGCGCACGCGGTCGTGCGGCGCGGCCGCCGGCGCGGCGCCGATGGTGCCGGCCGATTCGCCGCCGCGCGCATGGGCATGCCGCCGCGACGTCGCCTTCCCCTTCTTGCTGATGAGCAATTGCACGTCGGCGTCGGCGCGATGCAGCGTCGCGTGAGCGAAGGCGGAGGCGTGGCCAGGGTCGAGCAGCCCGGCGACCTCGGCGAGGCCGTCGTCGACCGCCAGATTGCGCGTGACGTCGCGCGTCGCGTGCTCGCTGACGAAGGAAAGCGCTGGCACGCCCTTGAGCGCGATCAGGCGGACCCGGACAGCGCGCGGCCCGCTGCCCACAAGGCGCGGCTTGGAAAGCACAAGGGACACGAAGCCACCCTCGTCGATCGCTGCTCGCACGTCGGCGAGGAAGGTGGCGAGCGCGTCGTGCGACAGCGGTGTCGAGTCGGCTGGAACGGACAAGGGGCTGCTCATGGCGCGTAAGGATGCCCGGCGATTGTCTTCGCCGCCGCGCGAACGACAATCGAGCTCCCCGTTCGTCCCTCTGTCGCCGTGTTCGGAATCGCCGACTACCCTTCGTTCGTCGTCGCCGTGATCGTCTTCCTGATGATCCCCGGCCCCGGCAACCTCGCCCTCATCACCTCGACCGGGAAGGGCGGCTTGCGCGGCGGGCTCGCCGCGACGCTCGGCGTGATCGCCGGCGACCAGGTTCTGATGTGGCTCGCGGTCGCCGGCGTCGCCGCGCTCCTCGCCGCCTACCCGCCGGCGTTTCGCGGCATCCAGTGGCTCGGCGCCGGCTACCTCGCCTGGCTCGGCCTGCGAATGGTGCTCGCCAAGGCGGGCGACGCACCGGTGCTGCAAATCCGCGCCGGCCAGTATTTCCGGCAGGCGTTGGCGATCACCCTGCTCAACCCGAAGGCGATCGTCTTCTACATGGCCTTCTTCCCGCTGTTCGTCGACCCGGCCCGACCCGCCGGCATCGCCACTTTCGCGGTCATGGCGGCGACGATCGCCGCGCTCACCTTCCTCTACGGCCTGGCCGTCACCGTGCTTACGCACCGGCTCGCCGAGCGCATGCGCGCCAGTCCGCGCATCGGCCGCTTCCTGGCCCGCGCCGCCGGTGTGTTCATGATCGGTTTCGGAGTGAAGCTGGTGCTTTCTCGCTAGCGAAAGTCAGCGCCGGCTTCGGCGATCAGGCTGCCAGTGGCTCGCGTCGCATCAGGTCGAGTTGCCCGAGGGTTGCATCGAGGTCGAGCCGGCACGAGAGCAGCTCGGCGAGTCTTGGGGTGCACAGCGCGTCGATCCGGTCGAAGCCGAACCAGCCGAAGCCGTCCATCTCCGGCCGCTCGCGGCCGGTCATGCGCTCGATGAAGCTGCTCGGGCAGTGCAGCTCGCGCGGATCGACGCGGTGCGACAGGCACGCGAACAGGTGCAGGTCCTTCTTGCCCGTGTAGGTGTGACGGCCGACGTCGAGCAGCGCGTCCGAACCGAGGCGCAGGCCGGTCTCCTCGCGCGTTTCCCGCAGCGCCGCCTCGATCGGCGTCTCGCCGACGTGGATGCCGCCCTTCGGCAGGTCCCAGTGGCGCTGCCCGGTCACGTGGCAGAGCAGGAGCTCGCGCGACTCGAGCAGCACGACGACGCCGCAGCTGAGGCGGCGAGGGCGTGACGAGAAGACGTCGAGCATGGGCGATTGTCGGTTCGCAGCACGGTGTCGCGCAGCACCGGCAGTGCAGCTTTCCGGCACGGCCGCCAACTCCTTGACAGCCGTACTGCCCGCCTTTGGCGCCGACTCGCGCAAGAGCCTCGCCGTACGATCGGCGCATGGCGGTTGCGCACTCGTTCGCTCTTTTCGGGACCGCGTTGGGCACCTGCGCCATCGCCTGGAACGACGTCGGCCTGACCGGCGTCTGGCTGCCGGAGGCGGACGCCGGCGCCTTGCGACGCAAGGTCGCGCGGCGATCTCCGGCGGCCGCCGAAACGGTGCCGACCGGCGCGGCGGCTGGAGTCGTCGAAGCGATCGCTCGCCTCCTCGCCGGCGATCCCGTCGACCTCGGCCCCGTCGCCCTGGACAGCACCGGCATCGACGCCTTCGATCATCGCGTCTACGCCGTCACGCGCACCATCGGCGCCGGCAGCGTGCTGACGTATGGCGACGTGGCGGCACGCGTCGGCGCCGATGCGTCGGCGCGCTCGGTCGGCCAGTCGCTCGGCCGCAATGCGATGCCCATCGTCGTGCCGTGCCATCGCGTCGTCGCGAGCGGCGGAATCGGCGGCTTTTCCGCGGCGGGCGGCGCCGCGACGAAGCGACGCCTGCTCGCGATCGAGGACGCCCGGCCCGGCGGGCCGCCCGGCCTGTTCGATAGGACACCGCAGGAGGATCGCGACGACGATGGCGGCGCCTCAGATCGCGAGGCGCGGCCCCGGCATTGACGCCGTCTCGTCCTCGACGGGCGTCCTGATCGACGTGTCGGGCCGCTCGTAGGTGCCGATCAGGCAGCCGCTCGCCAAGCCGTGCTCCCGGATTGCGACGAGCACCGCGTCGCGGCCCGGCGTTCCCTCGAAAGCCGCGCCTGCGGTGAGCGCGAACAGCTGGAAGGCATAGCGGTGCACGCCGTGTCCGGGCGGCGGGTCGGGTGGCAGCCACGCCGCCTGCAGGTACGAGTTGCGGCCGACGTGGAGACCGCTGCCCTCGTTGTCGTCGCTGGGCAGCGCGCCCTCTGCAAATGCGGCATCGGCGGGCTCGAGGTCGACGACGATCGCGTGCACGAGCGGCTGCGGCGTCGGCGCGTCGGCGTCCTCGACGATCAGGACGAGCGACGCCGCGTCGGGCGGCACGCCGAACCATTGCAGCGGCGGCGACAGGCCGGGGCCGTCGGCGGTGTAGCGCTCGGGGATCGGCGCATGGTCGACGAAGGCAAGGCTCGAGACGGTGAGAGCGGCCATGCCGGCGCGCAGGTCGACCGCCTGAAAGGCGGTCTTGTCGAGGCCGGCGCGCTGGCCGCGCAGGGCATGGCCGACGGCATCGGGAAGCTTTTCGAGCACGGTGGTCTCCTGCAGCGGAAGCCTGGGCGGCATTCCATGTGCCTATCTTTCCACGGCGCGAGAACGCGCCCACCGTCGGCGTCCTGCGCCAATGATCTGAGGATTCCCCGCGGCGCGGTAACGCTCACACGTCGATGTTGGCGACGCGCAGGGCGTTGCTTTCGATGAAGTGGCGGCGCGGCTCGACCTCGTCGCCCATCAGCATCGTGAAGACACGGTCGGCCTCGAGCGCATCGTCGAGCTGGACGCGCAGGAGCCGGCGCACCGCCGGGTCCATGGTCGTCTCCCAGAGCTGCGCCGGATTCATCTCGCCCAGGCCCTTGTAACGCTGGCGCGCGACTGCCGCCTCGGCCTGCTGGATCAGCCAGGCCATGGCTTCACGGAAGTCGCCGACGCGGGCTTCCTTCTGGCGCTCGCCCTCGCCGCGCTTGACGACGGCGTCGTCGCCGACCAGGCCGCGAAAGCTGTTGCCGGCGGCGCTGAGCGCCTCGTAGTCGGCGCCGTGAACGAAATCGGCCGTGATCACGCTCGACTTGACGTTGCCGTGGTGAAGCCGGCTGATGCGCAGGACGTGCTTGTCGGTGCGCGCGTCGAACTCGGCGGCGACCTCGGCCTCGACCAGCGCCGCCTGCAACGACGCTGCCGACGTCTCTGCCGCCTCGAGTGAATCGAGGTCGAGCTCGAGGCCGTTGGCGAGCGCGCGAAGCGCATCGACGTCCATCCAGCTCGCGAGCCGCTCGACGACGTTCTTGGCGATCACGTACTTCTGCGCCAGCGCCTCGAGCGCCGCGCCCTGCAGCACCGCCATCGACGCGCCGTCGGCGTGGCGACCGGTTTCGAGGCGGGCGTCCTTCAGGGCGACCTTCATGAGATAGCCGTCCAGCTCGTGACCGTCTTTCAGATACTGCTCGTCCTTGCCGAACTTCACCTTGTACAGGGGCGGCTGGGCGATGTAGATGTGGCCGCGCTCGACCAGCTCGGGCATCTGACGGAACAGGAACGTCAGCAGCAGGGTCCTGATATGGGCGCCGTCGACGTCGGCGTCGGTCATGATGATGATGCGGTGGTAGCGCAGCTTGGCGACGTCGAAGTCGTCGCCGCCGGTGCCCTTGCCGATGCCGGTGCCGAGCGCCGTGATCAGGGTCAGGATCTCGTTGCTGGTGATGAGCTTCTCGTAGCGGGCCTTCTCGACGTTGAGGATCTTGCCGCGCAGCGGCAGGATCGCCTGGAACTTGCGGTCGCGGCCCTGCTTGGCCGAGCCGCCGGCGGAATCGCCCTCGACGATGTAGATTTCGCAGAGCGCCGGGTCCTTCTCCTGGCAGTCGGCAAGCTTGCCCGGCAGGCCCATGCCGTCGAGGACGCCCTTGCGCCGCGTCATCTCGCGCGCCTTGCGTGCCGCCTCG
>JBDSLQ010000100.1:0-2900 GCA_039916285.1 Caldimonas sp. | reverse complement strand
ACCGTCGCCTCCGGCGAGCTGGTCATGCTCGACGGAGCCTTCATGCTGAACGTCTTCACGCTGGCCAACGGCCGGCTCTTCCAGGAAGAGATCGAAAGCCACCAGGCCCTGGCCCACGTCCAGCCGGTCTGGGTCGACCTCGACGCGCCGACCGACGAGGAAATGGGCTGGATCGCCGAGCACTTCGGCCTGACCATCCCGAGCGACGCGGTCGACGACGACCTCGAGGAATCGGCGCGCTTCTACGAGGAAGACAACGGCGAGCTGCACATCCGCTCGGACTTCCTGATCGACGACGGCGAGACCGCGCGCAATGTGCGCGTCGCCTTCATCCTCCATCGCAACATTCTCTTCTCGGTCCACGCCGAGGACCTGCCGGTGTTTCGCCTGCTGCGCTTGCGCGCGCGCCGCATCCCGGCGCTGATCGGCGATGCCAAGGACGTGCTGCTCAAGCTGTATGACGCCGACGCCGAGTACTCGGCCGACGCGCTCGAGGGCATCTACGACAGCCTCGAGGCGGTCAGCGCGCGCGTGCTGCGCCAGGACGTCGACGACAAGGCGGCCGGCGAGGCGCTCTCGGCGATCGCCCGCCAGGAAGACCTGAACGGGCGCATCCGCAGGAACGTCATGGACACGCGGCGCGCCGTCAGCTTCATGATGCGCAGCCGTCTGCTCGGCGCCGAGCAGTTCGAGGAAGCGCGCCAGATCCTGCGCGACATCGACTCGCTCGACAGCCACAGCACATTTCTGTTCGACAAGATCAACTTCCTGATGAACGCGACGGTCGGCTTCATCAACATCAACCAGAACAAGATCATCAAGATCTTCTCGGTGGCCAGCGTCGCGCTGCTGCCGCCGACGCTGATCGCGAGCATCTACGGCATGAACTTCAAGGTCATGCCCGAGCTCGACTGGCGCCTGGGCTATCCGTTCGCCCTCGTCATCATGGTTGCGTCGGTCGCTGCGCCCTTCATCTACTTCCGCAGGAAGGGCTGGCTGCGCTAGGGCTTCGAGGCGAGGCGCGCGCAGACCGCGAGCGCCGAGGCGAGGCCGTCCTCGTGCGAGCCGAGGCCGGTCCAGGCGCCGCAGAACCAGGTGTTCGCGTGGCCTTGCAGGGTCGGCAGGCGCGTCTGCGCGCCGAGGGCGCGGCGGTCGAACACGGGATGGGCAAAATGGAACTCGCCCTGCACCGAAGCCGCGGCCGGCTCCGCGATCGGATTGAGCGAGACGATCACCGGTTGCTCGAACGGCAGCGTCTGCAAGCGATTGACGAGGACGTGCAAGCACACCGCCTCCGCTTCCCGGTCTTGCCCGGCCTCGTAGTTCCAGGCCGCCCACGCGGCCCGGCGCAGGGGCAGCACCCTGGCGTCGGTGTGCAGGATCGCGCGGTTGCGCTGGTAGCGGAAGGCGCCCAGCACTTCGCGCTCGCCTGCGCTCGCGTCGGCGAGGAGGGCGAGCGCATCAACGCTGTGGCAGGCGAAGACGACCGCATCGAAGCGCTCCGTGCCGCGGTCGGTCGAGACGTCGGCGCCGCCGATCGGGAGCCGCTTGACCCGTCGCACCGGCGTCGACAGGCGAGCATCGGCGATCTTTGCGAGCATCCGATGAACATAGACGTCGGCGCCGCCGCGCACCGAGTGCCAGCGCGGCCGGCGCAGCGCTTCGAGCAGGCCGTGGTCGCGGCAGAAGCGCGCCATCGCCGAAACCGGCATGCGCAGCATCTGCTCGGTCGGGCACGACCAGATGCAGCCGAGCAGCGGCAGCAGGTACCAGTCGCGAAAGCCCTTCGAGAAGCGGTGCGCGGCCAGGAAGTCGCCGACCGAATCGTCGTGCGCGGTCGCCGGTGCGGCGCGCGCCAGCGCCGCCGCATGACGATTAAAGCGCGGGATCTCGCCGAGCATGTTCCAGAACGCCAGGCGCGCCAGGTTGGCGGGTTGGGCAAAGACGCCGGCCGGACCGGCGCTGCTCCATTCGATCCCGGCCGCCGGCACCTGGACCGAGAACGTCATCGCGGCAGGCGCGGTGGCCACGCCGAGCTCGGCGAGCAGAGCAGCCAGCTTCGGCGCGGCGGCGCCATTGAAGACGGTGAAGCCGATGTCGACGCCGTGGGTCCGGCCGTCGAGGGAGACGTCGACGGTGTGGGCATGGCCGCCGAAATGGTCGCCCGCTTCATAGAGCGTGACCTTGGCGTGCGCTGCCAGGCCGCGAGCCGCGGCGAGCCCGGCGATTCCCGAGCCGATGACCGCGATTCGCTTCATCGGCCCTGCAGGCGCCCGATGCGCCCGCCGGCGGCGGGGCACCGGGGTGCGAAGAAGAATGTCGCCGAGCGCCCCCGGGGGAACGAGGGAGGGAGGAGGAGAACCCCCCGGGGATTTCAGCCGGCAGGACCGGCCGGCTCCGCGACGAAAACCGGTTCGTCGTGCCGCCGTCACCGATGCCCGGCCAATTCCCGGGCGCCGGTACCGTTGTTTCGGCCCGTCGAGCTTCTCTGACGCAGCTGGGCTGGCCGAGTTCCGTCAGCGGTCGAAATCCGTCCCTCCCGCAGGCCATCGCATCTCCCTTGCGCCGTTGGGGGCTTCCCCTCGGCGGGTCCATCGGGCCCGGGCCGGTCAGCGCGGCGCTGGAGCCGGACGTTATCTCGCTTCGCCCGCTCTCCGAGGGCCAGCATGCGCACGATTCGTGCTGGGGTCGCCGGAGGGTCAGCGACTAAACTCCCCGTTGCAAGGCAAATCGATGCTTTATCCCGAACTCTTCAAGCAGCTCGAGGCAGTCCGCTGGAACATGGACGTCGACATTCCATGGGCCCAGTTCGACGCCGCCCGGCTGACCGAAGAGCAGGCGCAGACGATCAAGATGAACGCCATCACCGAGTGGGCAGCGTTGCCGGCGACCGAGATGTT
>JBDSLQ010000099.1:0-24630 GCA_039916285.1 Caldimonas sp. | reverse complement strand
CCTTGCTCAGCACCTCGCGCGCGGCGCCGAAGTCGAGCAGGACCGCCTTGTTCTCGTTGGTGATGAAGATGTTGGCCGGCTTGATGTCCAGGTGCAGCATCTTGTGCTGGTGGACGATGCGCAGGCCACGCAATATCTCGTCGAACAACGAACGAATCGTCGATTCTCGAAATACTTTGTCACGTTTGAGGTCGCGCGCGGTGACGATGAAATCCTGCAGGGTGTCGCCCTGCAGGTAATTCATGACCATGTAGACGGTTTCGTTCTCGCGGAAGAAATTGAGCACCGAGACGACGCTCGTGTGCGATATCTGGGCGAGCGACCGGCCTTCTTCGAAAAAGCTCTTCAGGCCGAGCCGGTAGAGGGGCTGCTTTTCGGGCTTGACACGGGGCGTCAGCTCGCCCGGCGAGCGCTCGGCGAGCGAGGACGGAAGGTACTCCTTCAGGGCGACGAGCTTTCTCTCACTGTCCTCGCACAGATAGACCACGCCGAAACCGCCGGCGGCCAGTTTCTTGATGACCTGGTAGCCGCCCACGACCGTGCCCGATGGCAATGGCGCGGGTTTTGGCTTTGACATAATCGAGGAGAAAACAGGAGCAAAAGCGCGTGGCAGTTTACAGCATGACCGGCTACGCAAATGCCGCGGCGAGCGCTTCGACAGCGAGTGCGGCAGCATTGCACGAAGCGTCGCGCGGCAGTGCCGCGCAGGCCTCTTCCGGGCCCGCGCCGATGGTCGAGATCCGCTCCGTCAACGGCCGCTTTCTCGACATCGCGATGCGCCTTCCCGACGACCAGCGCGGCCTCGAGCCGGCGCTCAGGGCGCTGCTCACGGCACGATTCAAGCGCGGCAAGATCGAGCTGCGTCTGTCCGGCACGGGCAGCGCCGAAGGCAGCGTTCCCGAGCCGACCCCCGAGCAGCTCGCGCACCTGGCTCGGGTCGATTCCGGCGTGCGCGAGCACTTGCCGCACGCGCGCGGCATCTCCGTTCACGAGGCGCTGCAGTGGTGTCGCGGCACACCCGATGCGCAGCCCGAGCATGCACTGCTGGCGGCGGCCGAGCTGTGCGTCGAGCGGTTGGCGGTGGCGCGGGCGCGCGAAGGCGACCGACTCGCGGCCGTTCTCGCCGAGCGTGTCGCCCACCTGCGCGCGCTCGCCGCCGCCGCCGAGCCGCTTGTCCCCGGCGCCGTCAGCCGGATGCAGCAGCGCTTTCTCGAACGCTGGAAGGAAGCGCTCGAAAAGGCAGGGGCGGCGCAGTCGGTGACGCGCGAGGCGATCGAGGAGCGCGCCCTCAACGAAGCGGCGGCGTACGCCATTCGCATCGACGTCGCCGAAGAACTGGCGCGCTTGCGCTCGCACCTCGACGAGATCACGCGCCTGCTCGACAAGGGCGGCGAGATCGGCAAGCGCCTCGAGTTCATCATCCAGGAGTTGCTGCGCGAGGCCAACACGCTCGGCTCGAAATCGCCCTCGATCGAGATGACGGCGATCTCGGTCGACATGAAGGTCGCGATCGAGCAGCTGCGCGAGCAAGTGCAGAACGTCGAGTAGGCGATCCCGCCGACGCGGCGTCCTCCGCTCGCGAGGCGCCGCCCAGGTAGGCGTGGCGGATCGCATCCGAGCCCGCCAGGGCCTCGGCCGACCCGCTCGCGACGACGCTGCCACGCTCGAGCACGTGGCCCCGGTCGGCGACGGCGAGCGCCTTGCCGACGTTCTGCTCGACGAGCAGGACGGTCGTGCCCGCATCGGCGATGCGCCGTGCGAGCGCGAGCAGCTCGTCGACCAGGCGCGGCGCGAGCCCGAGCGAGGGCTCGTCGAGCATCAGCAGGCGCGGCTCGCTCATCAGCGCGCGCGCCACCGCCGCCAGTTGCTGCTCGCCGCCGCTCATGGTTCCCGCGAGCTGGCGCCGGCGCTCGGCGAGCTTGGGAAAGTCGTGGAGCACGCGCTGCAGCCGCCGCCCTCGCTCCGCGCGCGGCGCGAGCCACGCGCCGAGCTCGAGGTTCTCGAGCACCGTCATCTGCGGATAGAGCTTGCGGCCTTCGGGAACGAGGGCGATGCCGCGGCGAACGATCGCAGAAGGCCGCGCGTCGTTTGCAATGGGGCTCCCGTCGAGCTCGATCGTTCCGCTGCGACCGATCAGGCCGGCAATCGCCTGCAGCAGCGTCGTCTTGCCCGCGCCGTTGGCACCGACGATCACCGTCAGGCCCGGCTCGACCTCGAGCGTCAGGTCGCGCAGCACGAGAAAGCCGCCGTAACCCGCCGAGAGACCGTCGATGCGCAGCCGGGCGGCCCCCTGCGCCTGTGCGCCGGCGCCGACATTCGCGGTGGCGCTGGCGTTCATCGGCGCGCCCCGATCGGCTCGCTGCCGAGATAGGCCTCGACGACCGCCTCCTGGCGAACGACCTCCATCGGCGCACCGTCGGCGATCTTCCGACCTTCGTGCAGCACGAGCACGCGCTCGACATGGCGCAACAGCGTGCCGACCGCATGCTCGATCCAGATCACCGCCAGCCCGAGCTCGTCGCGAACGCGGCGAATGAGACGCGCCGCGGCCTCGAGCTCGTTCTCCGTCAGGCCGGCCGCGACCTCGTCGAGCAGCAGCACCCGGGGCCGCGTCGCCAGCGCCATGCCGATCTCGAGCAGCCGCTGCTGCGTCGGCGTCAGGGCCCGGGCGGGAAGCGCCGCCTGCTCGGCGAGGCCGATCATCGCCAGGATTCCCGCCACGTCGGCCAGCGCGGGCGGCGCGGGCCGCCCGCGGCCGGCGAACTGCAGGCCGAAGTCGACGTTTGCCGCGACGCTCAACGCGGCGAAGACGCGCGGCGTCTGGAAGGTGCGCGCGATGCCGCCGTGAGCGAAGCGATGCGGCGGCGCCCCGGTCAAGCGGCGGCCGAGGATGAACAGGTCGCCCGACGTGGGCACCGTGACGCCGGACAAGGTGTTGAACAGCGTCGTCTTGCCCGCGCCGTTCGGGCCGATGATGCCGACGAGCTCGCCGGCGCCGAACACGGCATCGACACGGTCGACCGCGGTCAGGCCGCCGAAGCGCACCGTCACGCCGCGAGCTTCGAGGACCGCGCTCATCGGCCCACCGCGCCGTCGGGCGGGCGCGGCGGGCGCCGCCACGGCGCGAGCATTTGCCCACGCAGGGAGGCCAGGCCGCCGGGCAGGTGGAGCACGCACAGGATGAGCAGCACGCCGAGCGACATCATGTAGACCTGCGGCAGCTGCGGCCGCAGCGTCTCGGCGAGCAGGCTGAAGACGAGGGCGGCGACGAGCGGACCCCACATCGTCGCGACGCCGCCAATGAGGGCGATCAGCACCGTCTGGAAGCCGATGAAGGGGTTGAACACCGTCGCCGGGTCGATGTAGGTCCAGCGCACGCTCATCACCGCGCCAACCGCGCCGGCGAAAGCCGCCGTGAGGGCGAAGCCCGCGGTCTTGACCCGGCGCGTGTCGACGCCGAGCGTCTGCGCGCGCTGCTCGTCGGCGCCGATGCCGGCGAGCGCCAGGCCGAAGCGGCTGCGCCGGACGACGATCGAGACAATCACGGCCGCGACTGCGAGGGCGAGCATCGTGTGAAAGACCGTGTCGCGCTCGGGCACGGTGGCAAGGACACGACCGACCGTGCCGGTGACCTGCTTCTCCCAATAGGTGACCGCGTGTCGGATCAGTTCCGTCATGCCGAACGTGAGGACGGCGAAGTACGTGCCGCGCAGGTGCAGCACTGCCAGACCTATCGGCACGGCAATGGCGACGGCCGCGACCGCACCGAGGCCGACCGCGCCGAGCCAAGGCAGGTGCTCGAGCGCCAGCGCGCCGCTGTACGCGCCGATGCCGAAGAAAGCCGAGGTGGCGAGCGACAGGTAGCGCGAGCTGCCGCAGAACAGGCTCCAGCTCGTCGCCAGCGTCGCGTACATCAGGCAGCTGAGCGCGAGCGACACGGCGAAGTCGCTGCCGATGTGCGGCAACGTCAGGGCGCTTGCCGCGAGTGCACCGACGACGCAGAGATCGCGCTTCATCGCCGGCTGAACAGGCCGTTCGGCCGCCAGAGCAGTGCGCCGATGAAGACAGCGTACGACAGGAGCGACTTCAGCGACGGGCTCGTGAAGTGCATGCCGAGCGCCTCGACGACGCCGAGGGCGAGCCCGCCGGCGAGCGCGCCGGCCATGTGGCCGAAGCCCCGAGCAGCGTCAGGCGCAGGACGACGATGAGCGCGGCGCTGAAGACGAGCGCGAGCGCGAGCAGGAGCAGCTTGTTGGCGGCGAAGCGGGCACCGCCGATGGCGACCGGATCGGCCAGGAAGTCGTAGCCGCGCAGGTCGCCGCCCCAGACGAGCTGGGCGAAGTTCTGGGTCAGGAACATCAGGCCGAAGCAGACCATCAGCGCGCGCGCCTCGAACACGTCGAGGTCGGGCGACTCGCGGGTCAGGCGCCGGAATACAAGGCGGTGAATGAGATAGCCGAGCCCCATGAGGAGCGCGAACGACACCGGCAGCATCCACAGCGGCGAGACGCCGAGCGCAGCGTGCGCCTGCCAGGTCACGAAGGCGCCCAGCATCAGGAACTCGCCGTGCGCGATGTTGAGGATGCGCATCAGCCCGTACTGGAGGTTGAGGCCGAGCGCGACGAGAGCGTAGACGCCGCCGGTGACGAGGCCCGACGCGAGCAGCTCGGCCCACGCGCCCGCGCTCAAGGCATGCGCCTTTCGCCGCCCTGCGCGCCGGCCGCGCGAGCGATCAGACCCAGGCCGGCTTGGCCGGCAGCAACGGCGCCGTCGCCATCGCCTTCGGCCAGACGACCTCGAACTCGCCCTTCTGCCACTGGCCCACGGTGCCCGGCGTGCCGACGTTCTCGCTGCCGACGACCTGATCTTGCCGAGCATCGTCGTGTGCTCGTTGCCGGCAACGTGGTCGCGGATCGCCTTGCGGTCCAGGCCGACCCGGGCGACGGCCGCGGTCAGGATCTCGAGGCCCGCCCAAGTCGCGCCGCTGGACCAGCGGTCGGGCTCCTTCTGCGCGCCGAACTTGGCCACGTGCGCGTCGAAGTAGGCCTTCGCCGCGGCGCTGCTCTTGGCGTTCCACGAACCCATGCCGAGCACGCCCTCGGCGCCAGGACCCATGACGTTGCGGTAGAGCTGGAACGCGGTGCCGACGCCGAGCGGATAGCTCTTGTCCTCGACGATCGAAAGGCCGCTGCCCTGCACCGCCACCTTCAGCGCGGCGTAGTTCTCGAGGCCGAACAGGTCGTCGACGTAGACCACCGCCATCGTCCTGGCGCCCTGCGCCTTCAGCATGTCGACGAGCGCGTCCATCATCGGCTTGGGCTGCTGCAGGAGGAGGAAGAAGTACGGCAGCTTCATCTTGGCGAGGCGCCGGCTCAGCGCGGTCGGCGCGAGGAAGGAATAGCCGAATCGGTTGGCGAGCGGCGCGACCGCGAAGTTGGCATTGCTGCCCCAGGGCGGCAGGACGAGATCGACCTTGTCGCTGCCCATCAGCTTCTCGTACGTGCGAACGCAGGTCTCGACGTCGCTGCGGTCGTCGGAGCTGAGCAGCTCGATGGGCCGTCGCGCCCCCTTCACGCTCAGGCCGCCGGCGGCGTTTTGCTGCTCGGCCCAGAGCAGATAGTTCGGCTCCTGGCTGACCTAGGCACCGCCGGTCCACGGGCCGGTGCGCGCGATCGCATAGCCGATGCGGATCGGGGCGCCCTGCGCGCGCGCGAGCGACGGCAGTGCAAGCGTGGCCGGAGCCGCTGCCAGCGCAGCGACTGCCGATTCTGCATCGCCGGTCGGCGCGGCGGCGATACTTCCGGCCCGGGGAACCCCTTGCCATGAGCACCGTCTTCGTCTCTCATCCGCGGGACCGGCTCGACATGTACTTCGGCGCGAAGGCGATGCGTGCCCTGGAGGCGATCGCAGACGTGCGCCTCAACGTCGAGGCGCGCGAGCTGACGCTGGCCGAGCTCGTCGCCGCGGCCGATGGCGCCGATGCGCTGATTGCCTACCGGCAGACCGCCGCGCCCGACGCGCTCTTTCGCGAACTGCCCGAGTTGTTCGCCTTCATCCGCTGCGCCGTCGACATCCGCACGGTGGACGTTCGCGCAGCAAGCTCGCATGGCGTCCTCGTCACGCAGGCGAGCCCCGGCTTCGTCGCGGCGGTTGCCGAGTGGGTCGTCGCCGTGATGATCGACCTCGGCCGCGGTGTCGGTCGCTACGCCGAGGCGGCGCGCGCGAACCGGCCGCTCGCGCCCTTCGTCGGCCGCGAGCTGCGCGGCGCGACGCTCGGCGTGATCGGTCTCGGCCGCATCGGCGCACACCTCGCCGACCTGGGCCTCGCCTTCGGCATGCGCGTGCTCGCGACGACGCCGCAGCCTTTCGACGACCGCGGCGGACGCATCGGCGCGGTCCCGCTGATGGAGATGCTGACCGAATCGGACTTCGTCGTCTGCCTGGCGCCGGCGCAGCCCGACACTGAGAAGCTGATGAACACGGCCGCGTTCGCGGCCATGCGGCGCGGCGCTTTCTTCGTCAATGCGGCGCGCGGCGAACTCGTCGACGACGCGGCGCTCCTCGCCGCGCTCGATTGCGGTCACCTCGGCGGCTGCGCGCTCGACGTCGGACGCGCCCCCGACCAGATGCCGGCGCCCGAGCTCGCGCGCCACCCGCGCGTGATCGCGACGCCGCACATCGGTGGCCTGACGCAGCCGGCGATCGAGCACCAGGCGCTCGAGACGGTCGCCCAGCTGGCGCTGTTGCTGAAGGGCGAGATGCCGGTCGGCGCGGTGAACCCGGCCCATGCCGATCGCTGGCGTCGCTGGCGAAGCCGGCAGGGCGAAGGAGGACATCCATGATCACGAGCTCGCCCTGGCCCGGTGCCTGCGATAGCCACATGCACGTCTACGAGGACGCCTGGCCGCTCGCGCCGACGGCGACCTTCAAGCCACCGCATGCCCCGGCATCGGCGTACCACGCCGTGCAGCGCGAGCTAAACCTCGCGCGCACGGTCGTCATCCAGCCGACCGGCTACGCCTTCGACAACCGATGCACGCTCGCCGGCCTCGCCGAGCTCGGCCCGGGGGCGCGTGCGGTCGTCGTCGTGCCGCCCGATGTCGCTCCGGCCGAGCTCGAATCCCTGCACGCCGCCGGCGTGCGCGGCGTGCGCTACATGATGCTGCCGGGAGGCGTGCTGCCCTGGTCTGGGCTCGAGCGCACGGCGGCCGCGATCGCGCCGCTCGGCTGGCACATCGACCTGCAGCTCGACGGCCGGGAGCTGCCGCGCCACGAGGCGATGCTGCGCAGCCTGCCGTGCCGGTTGGCGATCGACCACGTCGGCCGCTTCATGGGGCCGGTCGAGGCCGAAGGCGACGCCGTGCTCGCGCTCTGCCGCCTGCTCGAGGCGGGAACGTGCTGGATCAAGATCTCGGCCCCGTACGAGAGCTCGCACAGCGGGCCGCCGGGCTACGACGACATCGCCTGGATCGCGAGACTGGTGGCGCGGCGCTTTCCCGAGCGCTGCCTGTGGGCGAGCAACTGGCCGCATCCGAACCAGACGCCGGCGCCGCCGAGCGCGGCAATGCTCGACTGGGGCCTCGGCTGCATGGCCGACAGCGCGGCGCAAAGGAAGGCGCTGGTCGACAACCCGGCCGAGCTGTACGGCTTCGCGCCCCTCGCCGCCCCGTAAACTTCGCGCAGCTTCCCATCGCATGGACTACCCCGGAAACCTCTACGCAGTCGCCGCGCCGAGCGGCGCCGGCAAGTCCAGCCTGGTCAAGTCGCTGCTCGAACTCGACTCGCACCTGACGCTGTCGATCTCGCACACGACGAGAAAGCCCCGCGGCCAGGATCAGCAAGGGCGCGAATACCACTTCGTCGACGAGCCGGCGTTTCGCGCCATGATCCAGGGCGGCGAGTTCGTCGAGTGGGCGGAGGTGCACGGCCACCTGTACGGCACGTCGCGAGCCGCGATCGAGGAGCGCATCACGCGCGGCCACGATGTCCTCCTCGAGATCGACTGGCAGGGCGCGGTCCAGATCAAGCGGTTGTTTCCGAACGCAGTGCTGATCTTTATCC
The DNA here is from genome assembly GCA_039916285.1 of Caldimonas sp. Lineage (GTDB taxonomy): Bacteria > Pseudomonadota > Gammaproteobacteria > Burkholderiales > Burkholderiaceae_C > Schlegelella_A. The sequence goes on along the minus strand of JBDSLQ010000099.1, from coordinate 16,569 downwards.
TGCCGCCGAGCTGGGACGAGTTGCGCCTTCGTCTAGAACGGCGCGGCGAGGACGACGCGAAGACGATCGAGCAGCGCATGGCCAACGCGCGCATCGAGGTGTCGAAGGCGGATCAGTTCGACTTCGTTATAATCAATGCCCTGTTCGAGACGGCGCTTTTCGACCTGAAGGCGATCGTCCACTCGCAGCGGCTCAAGTACGACGCCCTGCGGCGGTCCCGGCCCGCGATATTTGCCGCCCTCGATCTGCCCTGAGTCCACGCCTGAGCGTGCCTGCCACTGTTCGCACACCGGTATTTCTCCATGGCCCGCATCACCGTCGAAGACTGCCTCCTCAAGATTCCGAACCGGTTCCAGCTCGTCCTGGCCGCGACCTACCGCGCGCGCATGTTGAGCCAGGGCCACGCGCCCAAGGTCGAGACCAAGAACAAGCCAGGCGTCACAGCGCTGCGAGAGATCGCCGCCGGCGAGATCGGCATCGACATGCTGAAGAAGGTGCCGGTCTAGGCGGGTACCGTCCCGGGCCGCCATGAAGGCGCCCGTTCCGCGCTAAATTTCGGGCATGGCCGCCCGCTCCTCGACCGCCGTGCCCGGCGCCAAGCCGGCGCCCAGGAAGCGTCCGCCGGCGCCCCCCGCTCACCCGCTCAGCCCCGGAGATGCCGCCGCGGCGTCGTTCGCGGCGCTGACCGTCAAGCTCGATTACCTCGACCCCGCGGACATCAGAAGAGTCCGCGACGCCTACCGCTTCGCCGATGAAGCGCACCTGGGCCAGTTCCGCGCCAGCGGCGAGCCCTACATCACCCACCCGATCGCCGTCGCCGGCCTGTGCGCCGAGTGGAAACTCGACGCGCAGGCGATCATGGCCGCGCTGATGCACGACGCGATGGAAGATTGCGGCATCAGCAAGGCCGAGCTGATCGAGCGCTTCGGCGCGCCGACCGCCGACCTTGTCGACGGCCTCACCAAGCTCGACAAGCTGCATTTCTCGACGCGCGAGGAATCGCAGGCCGAATCGTTCAGGAAGATGCTGCTGGCGATGACGCGCGACGTGCGCGTCATCCTTGTCAAGCTCGCCGACCGCCTGCACAACATGCGGACCATGGACGCCGTCGCCGCCGCCAAGCGCACGCGAATCGCCGCCGAGACGCTCGAGATCTATGCGCCGATCGCGCATCGCCTGGGCCTCAACCAGACCTACCGTGAGCTGCAGGAACTGTCGTTCAAGCACCTGAAGCCGTGGCGCGAGGCGGCTTTGTCGAAGGCGGTGAAGAAGGCACGCGGCTACCGGCGCGACATCGTCGACCGGATCCAGAAGGACGTCCAGAAGGCGTTCGCCGCGGCCAAGCTGAAGGCGCAGATCTTCGGCCGCGAGAAGACGCTCTACTCGATATACGCCAAGATGCGCGAGAAGCACCTGTCGTTCGCGCAGGTCAACGACATCTTCGGCTTTCGCATCGTCGTCGGCACCTTGCCGGAGTGCTACATGGCGCTCGGCGTCCTGCACCAGCTGATGAAGCCGGTGCCCGGCCGCTTCAAGGACTACATCGCCATCCCGAAGGCGAACGGCTACCAGTCGCTGCACACGACGCTGGTCAGCCCGCTCGGCACCGCGGTCGAGTTCCAGATCCGGACCGAGCCGATGCATGCCGTCGCCGAGAAGGGCATTGCCGCGCACTGGCTCTACAAGGAGCACGACGACGGTCCGGCGCACGGACACGAGGCGCAACGCCTGGGCGCGCTCTGGCTGCAGTCGCTGATCGACATCCAGGACGAGACGCGCGACGCCGGCGAGTTCCTCGAGCACGTCAAGATCGACCTCTACCCCGACGCGGTCTACGTCTTCACGCCGATGTCGAAGATCCTCGCCTTGCCGCGCGGCGCGACGCCGGTCGACTTCGCCTATGCCATCCACACCGACGTCGGCGACCACTGCGTCGCCGCCAACGTCAACGGCGAGCCGGTGCCGCTGCGCGCCGAACTGAAGAGCGGCGACGTCGTCGAGATCATCGGCGCACCGAACGCGCGGCCGAACCCGGCCTGGCTCAACTTCGTCTGCACCGGGCGCGCCCGCTCCAAGATCAGGCACTACCTGAAGAACATGGAGCAGGAGGAATCGCAGGGCCTGGGCGAGAAGATGCTGGCGCAGGCGTTGCGCGCCGAAGGCTTGTCGCTGCCACCCGAAGACGGCGCCGGCTCGGCGGTCTGGCAGCAGTTGGTGCGGTGGACGGGCAACAAGAGCCGCGACGATCTCTTCGTCGACATCGGCGTGGGCAGGAAGATCGCGACCATCGTCGCGACGCGCCTCGCACGCCTGCTCGCCGAAGGCGGCGTGCGCGCCGACGCGCTGACGCTGACGATGGGCCGCTACGCCGTCGACGACTCGACGCCCTCGCAAGGAATGGTGCTGATCGAGGGCAGCGAGGGCGCGTCGGTCCAGCTCGCGCCGTGCTGCCGGCCCATCCCGGGCGACGCCATCGTCGGCAACCTCGGCCGCGGCGAAGGACTGACGGTTCACACCGCCGAGTGCAGCATCGGCAAGCGCCTGCTCGAGCGCGACAGCGAGCGCTGGATGCGAGTCGACTGGGCCGAGCAGCCGACGCGCTCGTTCGAGACCGGCGTCTCGCTGCTGGTCAAGAACGGCAAAGGCGTGATCGCGCAGGTCGCTTTGGCGGTGAGCCATGCCGAGGCCGACATCACCCACATCGACATGGGCCAGGAGCCGGCGAGCGAGACGACCGAACTGAAGCTGCTGATCAGCGTGCGCGATCGGCTTCACCTCGCCGAGGTGATGCGAATGCTGAAGCGATCGTCGACCGTGCTGCGCGTCGCGCGCGTCAAGCCTTGACGCGGCCCGAGGCGCTCGCGGGCGCCTCGGGCTCCGGCGCCGGATAGCGCACCTCGAGCACCTCGAGCGTCTCGACGCCGCGCGGCGTCACCAGCCGGACCTCTTCGCCGGCGCGCGCCTTCAGCAGGGCTCGCGCGATCGGCGCGATCCAGCTCACTTCGCCGTGCGCGCTCTCGGCCTCGTCGACGCCGATGATGCGGATCGTCCGGTCCTCCCCGTGATCGCTCGCGTAGCGGACCGTCGCTCCGAAGAAAACCTGCTCGTTGCCGTGGTGGAGCGACGGATCGACGACCTCTGCGATATCTAGCCGCCGGGTCAGGAAGCGGATCCGGCGGTCGATCTCGCGCAGTCGCTTCTTGCCGTAGAGATAGTCGCCGTTCTCGGAGCGGTCGCCGTTCTTTGCGGCCCAGGAGACGATCTCGACGATCTTCGGGCGCTCGTCGTCGAGGAGCGACAGCAGCTCCACGCGCAGGCGGCGGTAGCCGGCGACGGTGATGTAGTTCTTCGCGCCCTGCGGCAGCACGGCGGCGGCGACGTCGTCGTCTTCTTCCTCGTCTTCGCGGTCGATCTCGCGGGTGAAGGCCTTGTTCATGAAGTGGCGCTGCAGACAATCCGGGGCTGAACGATGATTCTGCCGTCGTCCTCATGACCCTATTGGAAGGAAAAGGAATGCCCATGCCCCGCCGCGTCGCCGTCGTCGTCGGCAGCCTCCGCAAGGAGTCGCTCAACCGCAAGATGGCGACAGCGCTCGCCGCGCTCGCGCCGGCCGCGCTCGCGCTCGAGATCGTCGAGCTCGGCGCCTTGCCGCTCTACAACCAGGACGACGACGCCGCGCCGCCGCTGGCATCTGTCGCCTTCAAGGAGAAGATTGCCGGCGCCGACGCCGTGTTGTTCGTGACACCGGAGTACAACCGGTCCGTTCCAGGCGTGCTCAAGAACGCGATCGACATCGCCTCGCGCCCCTATGGCAAGAGCGCATGGGACGGCAAGCCGGCGGCGGTGATGACGGTCTCGCCGGGAGCGATCGGCGGCTTCGGCGCCAACCATCACCTGCGCCAGTCGCTGGTCTTCCTCAACATGCCGACCCTGGCGCAACCCGAGGCCTACATCGGCGGTGCCGGCGACCTGTTCGATGAGAGCGGCGGCTTCAGGAAGCCCGAAACGAAGAGCTTCCTCGAGAAGTTCCTCGCCGCGTTCGCTGCCTGGATCGAGCGGACGGCGAAGACGCCGGCCTGAAGGTGCTCGGGGCGTCAGGGTCGCCGGGTGGCGGCCTTCGACGCCTTTCTCTTGGAGGGAGTCTTCTTGGCCGCGGACGTCTTCTTCGCTGCGGCCTTCTTCGCCGGCGCCTTCTTTGCCGAGGCTTTCTTCGGCACCGCCTTTCTCGCCGCCGTTTTCGCCGCCGCCTTCTTCGCTGCAATCGGCAACGCGCGCGCGTCGCGCGACGGCGCGGCCTCGGCCGCCGGGAAGCGGGCGCTCTTGGCGAGCTGCAGGTAGGCGGCGTAGTTTTCGCCGTAGTACTTGCTGCCGTCGAAGTAGCCCTGCTTCAGGCCCTTGGCCGGGTTGTAGCGGCCGGTGTTGTACGCGATCGCTACGGCGGCCATCTCGGCATCGCTGAGCGAGGTCTTCGCTTGCCAGCCGATCCGCTTCAGCGCCGACTTCATCTCCGCGACGCACTTGGCGAGCGCGGCGTCGAAGTCGGCATAGCGGCGCGACAGGAAGTAGTCGGGCTCGCTCTTGAAGAACTGCAGGTCGAGCTGGAAGATTCCAAAGCCGTGGCAGAACTTGTCGGGCCGCGCTGCCGCGCCGCGGTAGGCCGGGATGTAGCTCGCCATGTCGACCAGCCCCCGGCGCGCGATCTCGAACATCCGATCGCCCTGCGCCGCCTGCAGCAGCTCGGCCTTGTTCTTCGGGAAGGCACGCCGCCCGCCGGTCGCCGACGCGTCGATCGTGTCGCCGACGCACAGCTCGAGGATGCGCGAGGTCGGCAACCCCTGGCGGCGCAACGCCGGCCAGATCTCGCCCGTTTCCTGGCAGGCGAACGCGGTGACCATGTCGACGCTGAAGGGCGTGCCGGCGATGGCCTTCTCGATCGCGGGCTGGAACTGGCTCTTGAACCAGAAGGCGTCCTGGGCGTTGGGCATGTCGTGCTCTCCTTCGATTGCGGTCCGTTCAGCGAACGACCTGGATCTCCGTGACGGTGAACTTCCCGGCGTCGTTGACGGCCTTGAACCTCACCTTGTCGCCCACCTTCACGTTGTCGAGCAGGGCCTTGTCCTTGACGTTGAAGACCATTGTCATCGGCGGCATGTCGAGGCTCTTGATGTCGGCGTGCTTGAGCGTGACTTTGGCGCCGTCGACGTCGACCTTGCGGACTTCGCCCTCGGTCAGGTCGGCCGCGCTCGCGGAGCCTGCGCTCCTGCCGCGATCTTCGGCGGCGGGGGTTGCCGCTGCCGCCCTGCTCGCCGCGGCGACATCGGTCTTGCCGACCATGCCGGCCTGGTAGTGGCCGGCGATCAGGCACGCGAAGTCGAACTCTCCGGCGCGGTTGAAGGTCCAGACGATCGTTCCGGTCTTGCCGGGCCTCACGTGCGACATGTACGGCTCGCCGTGCTTGCCGGTGTTCTTAATGACGAACTTCACCGCCTCGCCCTGGCGCACCTCAAGAGCGGGACATCCTCACCGCGGCTGCCAGCGCGACGGCATCGACTTGCGTCTGCAAGCAGGCGGGAAACTCGAAGCCGACCTCCGTCCAGCCGTCACCGCTCTCGGCATACGTGCGGCCCCTGTGCATTGAGGCGATAGCACGGACGATGGCTAGTCCGAGTCCGTGGTTCCCGGCGCCTTGCTCGCGCGCGGCGTCGGCGCGGAAGAAGCGTTCGAAGAGATGCGGCAGGGCCTTGGGCGCGATATCGCTCCCGGAGTTGCGGACCGAGAGCCGAACCAAGCCTGCACGCTCGGACAAGCCAATGACGATACGTCCGTTCGCGTTCGTGTAACGCGTGGCATTCCCCACCAGGTTGACGAGCGCTCGACGGATCAACGTCGGATCGCAGACCGCCGTGGCATCGCCCTCGACGATGAGCTTTTGCTTTTTTTCATCAACGAGCGGGTCGAAGTAATCGGCGACCTCACTGGCTTCGGTGCGGAGATTCGTCACTTTTCGGCGCACCGCCATCTCTCCGCGGTCCGCACGCGCGAGGAATAGCATGTCATTGACCAGCGCGGCCTGCTCACGAAGCACTTCCAGATTCAGCTGCAATGTCTCGCGGAGCTGGTCGGCGGAGCGGTTTCGCTGCAGCATGACCTCCGTTGCCGCAATCATTGTCGCCAGGGGCGTGCGCAGTTCGTGTGCAACGTCGGCATTGAAGCCTTCGAGCTGCGAATACGCCGCCTGAACCCTGTCCAGCGCCGCATTGAACGCCTGCACCAGCATCTGCAACTCGGCAGTCTCGACCTGCGATAACCGGATCGACAGCGACTGCGGTGTCAGTTCTGCGGCTTCCTTGGACAGGCGCGTCAGTGGTTCGAGTGCCCGCCGCGCGATCCATGCGGTGAGCAGAACCGTCAGCGCCACGCCGAGTCCGCAAACGACTGCGATGATCGTCCGATAACGCAGCAGCAGTGCCTGCTCGGCGCGAATGTCGAGACCCACGATCAGAGCAGTCAGTGGGAGCACCGGGTGAGACGACAGGGCAACCCGCTGGCCTTCCAATAGCAAACCGTCCTCGCGGCTGATCAGTACGCGCCCGCCCGAGGTCTGGGTTACCTCAGGCGGCCGCTTGCCTCCGTACAGCACCGATTCTGCGGGGCCGAGCACCCAGATACGAAGCCTGCCGTCTCCGATCAACAGGTCGTCTAGGCGATGTTTCAGCGCTGCAATGTCGGTCTCGGTCTGCACCTCGTCCAGGAAGTGGCGCACGACGTCGATTCTCCCGGCAAGGTCTTGGGCGCGGGTACGCGCCAGCTCGTTGCTGAGCGCATGGTGAAGAAAAACGGCGACGCTCGTGAACACAAGGACACTGAGGACCGATAGGGCGATCGTCAGCCGAGCAGAAATGGACCTCGATGCCATCAGCTCCGGCTTTCCAGGACATAGCCCATGCCCCGGACCGTATGCAGAAGGGGGCGATCGAATTGCTCGTCGAGCTTGGCGCGCAAGCGCCGTACAGCGACGTCGATGACATTGGTCTCGCTGTCGAAATGCAGGTCCCATACCTGCTCTGCCAGCACAGTCCGCGAGAGCACCTCGCCTTGGTGACGCAAGAGCAGGGTCAGGAGGTTGAACTCCTTTGGCGTGAGGTCCAACCTCTTGCCGGCGCGGACCGCCTTTCGACGGGCAAGATCCACCTCCAAATCAGCAAGCCGAAGGCTCGCCACGGCCAGTGTCCCCTTCCCTGCGCTCCGGCGAAGAAGAGCTTCGACCCGCGCGAGGAGCTCGGTAAAGGCAAATGGCTTGACGAGATAGTCGTCTGCACCGCCTTTCAGGCCTTGCACGCGGTCCTCGACCTTATCGCGCGCGGTAAGCATCAGCACCGGCGTGTCTTTGCGCTCCCGAATCGCGCCCAGCACGCCGAAACCATCGACGCCGGGCAGCATGACGTCCAGCACGATGAGGTCGTACTCGCCTTCGCATGCCAGGTGGCGGCCGTCGATTCCATCACGGGCAAGGTCGACCACGTACCCGTTCTCGGAGAGGCCCTTCTTCAGGTACTCGGCGAGCCGGAGCTCGTCTTCGACAACCAGGATGCGCATGAGCGGAGTGTGGGGGGCATCTGCGATCGGAAGATTACTAAAGCGTAATCAATCGGTGCGCAGCGCGTGCTGGACGGCTGACTATATTGATCGGCATGAGCGGCGGTGCGGCCTCGCACCTCGCCAATCAGGAGCCATCATGAACTTCAAATCGCTTGTTATCTGCGTTGGGTTGGCCTCCGTCGCTCCCTGGGCTGCTGTCTCGGCGACCGACACACCAGCGACTGGAAGCACCGCAGCGAGTCGAACCTATTCCGAAGGCGAAGTGCGAAAGGTCGACACCGAGCAGGGGAAAATCACGCTGAAGCATGGGCCGATCGATAACCTGGGCATGCCTGCCATGACGATGGTTTTCCGTTCCGACGCGGGCACCCTGGCGAAGGTCAAGGTTGGAGACGTCGTCAAGTTCAAGGCTGACAAAGTCGACGGCGCCATCAAGGTGACCGAGTTGCTGGCGAAGTAGGCGGATTGCCCCTCGCCCAATTCGATGAGGCGCAATGGGCGACGGCAATCCGCGCTCAACCAAGCGCACGCGGAAGTCGCCTCGACGCGCCGCTTTTGCCATCGGATGGAGTTTTATGTCAACCTATATCCGCATTGCCCTCGCGACGGCGTGCTTCGCCATCGTCGCGTTCCCAGCCGGGGCGCAGACGGCCGCCTCGGCGCCCAACGACGTCGGCAAGCCCGCTGCGGCTAAAGCCAGCGAAGCGGCGGCCAGCGGCTCGGCATACCGCTCTGCCTTCGACGGCTTCCGCCGTTACGCGGATGAGCCGGTTGGTTCCTGGCGCAACGCCAATGACACCGTGGGCCGGGTAGGTGGCTGGCGTATCTATGCACGCGAAGCGCAGGGCACTGGCGCGGCCGACGGTCCTAGCGGCATGCAGATGCAGCCCGTCGAACGCGCCGCCGCGAAACAGCCTGCGGCGAGCAGCCCCGCACCCGCCGCGGCGCCGGCCAAGAGGCACGCAGGCCACGGCTCCAAATGAAGTTCTTCTCGCCCTTGTCAATCTCCTCGGCACGCCGCCCGCGCTGGGCAGCCGCCATTGCCGCTCTCGCGCTGGCGGGCTGTGCCAGCACCGCCATCGATGAGAACTACCAAGATGTCCGTCAGATCACCCGGCAGCGTCTCGGCGGAGACGTTCGGTGGCTGACCACGGACGACTCCCGCCGGCAGGCACAGGCCGAAGTCGACGCTCTGCTGGCCAGACCGCTCGGTGCCGACGATTCCGTGCGCATCGCGCTCGCTTACAGCCCGTCGCTGCAAGCGATGCTGTATGAAGGCGCGGCCAGGTCCGCCGCGGCAACGCAATCTGCGCGGTTGCCGAACCCGGTGTTCGCTTTCGAGCGCCTGGTTCGCAACGAGGCGGGCTCCCGCGAGCTGGAGATCACGCGGACGCTGAGCTTGTCGATCCTCGACCTTCTCCTCCTGCCGACACGGCTGCGTCTGGCCGAGTTTCAGCAGCAGTCGACCCGACTCGGCTTGGCGAGCAACGTCGTTCTGGCTGCGACCACAGCCCGCCAGGCCTGGATTTCGGCCGTCGCTTCCCAGCAGTCGGTGCAGTATTTCGAGCAGGTAAAGGCGTCCGCCGACGCCAGCGCCGAGCTCGCCCGCCGAATGCAAGCGGTAGGCAACTACAGCAAGCTGCAACGGGCCCGCGAGCAGGCGTTCGCGGCCGAGGCCGTGACGCAGCTGGCGCGAGGTCGGCAAGCGGCGCGGAGCAGCCGCGAGGCCCTGGTGCGCACCCTCGGACTCAACGAAACGCAAGCCGCGGTCTTGACGCTGCCCGAGCGGCTGCCTGACCTTCCGGGGACGCCGCAGGACGAAGGGGCGGTGACTCAGACAGCGATGGATCAGCGCCTGGACGTCCGCCTAGCCCGCGCCAGCCTCGACTTCACGGCACGCGAACAGGGCCTGACCCGCGTCAGCAGCTTTATCAACGGCCTCGAGTTCGGCCTGGTCGACGTACGGGAGACTGGCGCGGCACGTCAGAAGGGCTTTGACATCAACGTGCCGCTGCCCATCTTCGACTTCGGCGACGCCGTGCGCGTGGGTGCCCGTGCCACCTACATGGCCGCCGTCAACCGCGCCGCCCAGCTGGCCGTCGACGCCCGGTCACAGGTGCGCGAGAGCTACGGCGCCTATCGCACGGCCTACGACATATCGCGCCACTACCGCGACGAGATCGTGCCGTTGCGCCGGGCGATCGCCGACGAGAACCTGCTTCGCTACAACGGCATGCTGATCGGCGTCTTCGAGCTGCTTGCCGACGCGCGCGAGCAGGTGGCGAGTGTGGTGCAGGCGATCGAAGCGCAGCGCGACTTCTGGCTCGCCGACGCAGCTCTGCAGGGGGCCTTGATCGGCACGCCGATGAATACAAGTTCAATGGCAGGCGAGCGAGGTTCCGCGACCGCGAGCCGCGCCAATTCCGCAGGCCATTGACCTGCATTCCGGACAGCATTTCATGACGACGAATCGACGTAACTTTCTGGTCGGCAGTGCCGGTGCCGGTGCGGCCGTGGTCGCAGCCAGCGTGAGCAAGGTGGCCATGGCCGCCCTGCCCGAGCCGGTCATCCAGACGACGCCCAACACCATGGCGCCGCTCGTGCCGAACACCGGTCGCCCCTACAACCCGGTGGTCACGTTGAACGGCTGGACCCTGCCCTGGCGCATGAACGCGGGTGTCAAGGAGTTCCATTTGGTCGCCGAGCCGGTGGTGCGCGAGATGTCTCCCGGATTCAAGGCGCATCTGTGGGGCTACAACGGCCAGTCGCCCGGACCGACGATCGAGGTCGTCGAAGGCGACCGGGTGAGGTTGTTCGTCACGAACAAGCTGCCCGAGCGGACCTCGATCCATTGGCATGGCCAGCGCATTCCCAACGGCATGGATGGCGTCGCCGGCCTGAATCAAGTGGCCATCGAGCCCGGCAAGACGTTCGTCTACGAGTTCGTCGCGCGGCGCCCCGGTACCTTCATGTACCACCCGCATTCCGACGAAATGACGCAGATGGCGATGGGGATGATGGGCTTCTGGGTCACGCACCCCGCCCTTGCCAAGGGAGCGAAGCATCCGCTGATCGACGACGTCGACCGCGACTTCGTCTTCCTGCTCAACGCCTTCGACATCGAGCCGGGCTCGTACACGCCCAAGATCATGACGATGCTCGAGTTCAACCTGTGGTCGTGGAACAGCCGCATCTTCCCCGGCATTGACTCGCTCAACGTGCGCAAGAACGACAGGGTCCGCATCCGCATGGGCAACCTGACCATGACTAACCACCCGATCCATCTGCACGGGCACGAGTTTCTGGTCACCGGCACCGACGGCGGGCCGACTCCGAAGTCGACCCGCCAGTACGAGGTGACGACTGACATCGCCGTCGGCCAGATGCGCCAGGTCGAGTTCCTCGCCGACGAGGAAGGTGACTGGGCCTTTCACTGCCACAAGAGTCACCACACGATGAACGCCATGGGCCACGACGTGCCGACCATGATCGGCGTCGATCACCGCCAAGTGGTGCGTGACATCGTGAAGCTCGTTCCCGACTACATGGTGATGGCGGAGCGCGGCATGGGTGATATGAGCGAGATGGAGATGCCGCTACCCGACAACACGGCTCGAATGATGGGCGGCGAAGGCCCGTTCGGCTCGGTCGAGATGGGCGGCATGTTCAGCGTCGTCAAGGTCCGCGCCGACCAGGCGCGCGGTGACTACAAGGACCCGGGTTGGTACAAGCATCCGCCCGGCACCAACGCGTTCGAGTGGACAGGCGCGATGTCCGAGCCGGCCCGTTTCGCATCTGAAGGCGGACAGTCGATGCCGACGCGTGGCAAGCCCGCTCGCGACACCGAGGTTCGCGTCCGCAAGCCCTCCGGTCACTCCGGCCACTGATTCCCCGCCACCATTACAAAGAGCTCGCATGAAACAGTATCGTTTTCCTCTCGGCATCCTCGCCGTCTTGCTCGCTTCACAGTCCGCTTTGGCATCCGGCTCCGGCCACTCGCACGCTGGCGACAGCGCTATCGGCGTCGTCGGCAAGGCCGGCAAGGAAACCAGGACCGTCAAAGTCGACATGACCGATGCCATGCGCTTCGTGCCGGCGACGATCGAAGTCGCACGAGGCGAAACGGTGCGCTTCGTGGTGACGAACAGCGGCAAGCTCAAGCACGAGTTCGTGCTCGGCACCGAGAAGGAACTGAAGGAGCACTACGAGCAGATGAAGAAGTTCCCCGAGATGGAACACGCCGATCCGAATATGGTCACCGTCGCGCCGGGCAAGACCGGCGAGGTGATCTGGCGGTTCACCAAGGCCGGCGAGGTCCACATCGGATGCCTGCAGCCGGGCCACTACGAAGCCGGCATGAAGGGCGCTGTCTCAGTGGCCTCGGGGAAAGCCGCGGCCAAGACCAGCGGCCAGGGCGATCACAAGCATTGAGTCAGGTGCTGTCTGTCGTCGATTCAACGATCGGCGTTGTTCAGGTTTCCACAAGGAGTCATTGAAATGAAAACTGTAATTTTCCCGCTCGGTATTCTTTTCCTTGTTGGTGGTGCCTTTGCCTCAGGCGATCATGGGACCCCCCATGCGAAGGCCGGCGCAGAGGCCGTCACGGCAACTCAGCCGGCCGCGGCGGTTACCTCCGCCATGACGGAGGGGGAGGTCCGCAAGGTCGACATGGACACCAAGAAACTGACGCTGAAGCACGGCGAGATCAAGAACCTTGACATGCCGAGCATGACGATGGTGTTCCAGGTCAAGGACCCGGCGATGCTCGGCAAAGTCAAGACCGGCGACAAGGTCCGCTTCAGCGCCGAGAAGATTGACGGCGCTTTCACGGTGACCAACATCGAAGCCGCCAAGTAGCTGGCCTCTCGTGCCGGAGCTTCGAGGCAAGGGCCGCTGATGCAGATCTCAGGACCATTCCATGCATGAGTTGCGCGGTATCGAGCGCATGCCAGCGGCTTGGCACGGCCAGACACTGTTTCTGGGCCTTTTTAGTGCGCTCGTATTGGCGTATGAGCCTCCAAGCGTTCCGTAGTGGCTCCATCATTACAACTGGCATCGCCCGCACCGCTCGCCTAACCACATGCCACCCGCAACCGCTCAGCAGGATGACCTGTCGACGAGTCGCATAGCGCGCTGGATCAGGTACGCGCCACGGGTATGTCGTCCCATCACGTTGTGTTCTCTGGTGTTTTGCGAAGGTCGATGACCCACCAGTCCAGCGTCGCTCAGATCGTAGCGGTGCACTCGGCGCTCGAGCAGATCAAGGACGATTCAGCACGCTGGAACAAGAGCCTCGCGATACAAGAGGGGCGCAGTGCGGATCTGAGTCCCGCAAAAGTCCCGCAGGTCAGAAAAACGGCCTACAAGCCAAAGCTAGTAAGCCGTTGATTTAGCGCGTTGACCTTGGTGCGGCTGGCAGGATTCGAACCCACGACCCCTTGGTTCGTAGCCAAGTACTCTATCCAACTGAGCTACAGCCGCTGAGCGATCGATTGTAGCAGCGCGACCCTTCAACCCTGCCGTGCAGCGCTCTCGTAGCAGCGTGCGGCACGGGCGCTGTCGCCCTCCTGGGCGGCGAGCTCGGCGAGGGCGATCCAGGCCTTGCGACGCGCTGCGGTGGGCAGCGCGGCGGCGTCCGCAGCCTGCTCGAGAAGTGTCTTCGCCTTGCCCCAGAGGCCGCGTGCGGCGAGCGCGCTGCCGGCGGCCAGCGCGATCGCGCCGTCGCGCGGCAGCGCCTGCACGGCCGACTCGAGACGCGGCAGCCATTCAGCGCCGATGCCCCCGGCGGCGCCGGCCAGGGCCACTGCGACGGCGGCGCGGTCCTCGGCGCCGAGCTCGCCGACACGCTCCCAGTGCGGCCGCAGCCAGGCGCGGGCGTCGTCGTTCGCGCCGAGCGAGCTCGCCTGCGTGGCCGCGCGCGCGGCGATGAACGGGTCGCGCCGGTCGGCGGCGTCGAACGAGAGCCAGAGCCGGCGCAACTGATCGACGTCATGCACCGTGTCGAGCGACTCGAACGCCAGCGAGCGCACCAGACCGGCCGCGGCAATCGCCGAAAATCCCTGGTGCTTGATGAGCAGCCGCGCCGTCTTCAACGCTTCCTGCGGCTGCCGCCCGAGCCGCGCGGCCTGCAACTTGAGGCGCAGCGCGTGAGTGCGGCGCGCGACGCCGAGCGGCAACGCGTTGAGCAACTCGATCGCGCGCGGCGCGTCGCGGTCGTCGAGCGCCCACTCGGCGGCGAGCAGGCGCGCGCCCTCCTCGGCCGAGCGCGCCGCGGGGCTGCGATGCGCGAGATCGAGCGCGCGGCGCAGCTCTTCGTCGCGCAGGACGCGGTTCTGGACCCGGTGTGCGCTGCCCGCCGCGAGCAGGTGGCCGAGGACGGTGAACTCGTTGTCCTGCGCCAGCTCGGGCGTCTCGGCCTGGATCGCGAGGGCGCGCTGCGCCGACTTCTGGGCGCGCGCGTAGCGGCCGCCGAAGTACTGCGCGAGCGCATCGCGGAGCGCCGCCTGGCCGGTGCGATCGCGCCGCGAGGTGCGCCACTCGCGCGCGCGCTGCGGCAGGCCGACCAGCGAGTTGATCGCCTGGATCACGGCGACGAGCAGGAAGCACGTTCCGATCAGCAGCAGGATGAAGAAGTTCAGCGACAGGTCGAGCCGCCACGACGCCCAGTAGAAGCTCGCCAAGCCATCGTTGGTGCCGAAAGTCGCCGCCGCGACCACCGCGACCGCGAACAGCAGGACGAACCAGATCGCGAGGCGCACTGTTCAGGCCGGCCGGGCGCCGGGCCGCCCCGAGCCCAGCCCTGGCTCCCTCCGGGGGCAACAAACGCAGTCAGCGCCGGGGACCTTCATCGCGCGACGGCGGCGAGCGCGGCAAAGGTGTCGTCGGGGCGCACCGGCGCCGACTGGCGCGACTGCTGCTCGACCTGCACGAGCAGATCGAGCGCGATCTGCGTGCGCCGCGCCGAACGATCGAAGTAGCGCTCGATCGCTCCCTTGGCCCAGCGCAGATCGCCGCGCGCGGCGTCGAACTGGCGCGCCAGCAGCGACAGGCGCGCGTTGAGCAGGCGCAGCTTGACGTTCTCCTTCAGGAAGAACGCCTGCTCGGGCGCGACCAGCATCGCCTCGGGTTGATCGATCCGGGTGACGCGAACCAGCGAGCGGATCTCCGACCAGGCTCCCTCGACGACGGCGCGCCCGGCCTGGCCGAAGCCGTGCGACAGCCAGCTGCCGAGGTCGCTCGCCGACCCCGACGCCGGCGCCGACGCGGCCGTTGGCGCAGCGGCCGGGCTGCGCGCCAGGTCGCGTCGCGGCTCGGCGGCCGAGAGGAGCGGCAGTTCGTCGACCAGGCGGACCGCTTCGTCGAGCTTGATCGAGAGCGTCGCGACGTCGGCGACGCTGGCCGCCTTGACGCGATCGAGGTCGCGCGCGACGGCGCGCCGCACCGGCTCGAGGCGGGACTGGTTGGCACGCACGAAGCGGTCGTCGATCTGCTTCAGCGCGGCGACGACGGGCTCGGCGCTGCCGGTCAACGCGGCCTGCTGCAGGCCGGCGCGCAAGGTCGCCTCGCTGTCGGCGACCAGGTTCTCGTCGCGCGAACGGGCGACCGACTGCACCAGCGCCTCGAGCTGACCGCGCTGGACCGCGACTTCGTTGAGACGCGCTTCGAGCAGCGCGACCTTGGCCGCGGCATCGCGTGCGACCTCCTGCGCCTGGCGCGCGAGCAGCGCCGCTTCGGTTACCTGCACGGCGCTCTCCTGCTGGCGCTGGACCAGCTCGCGCTCGCTGCCCCGGACCCGCTGGTCGGCGCGCCAGGCGAAGACGATGGCGACGATCGCGAGCAGGGCAAGCACCAGGACGGCGAGCGACAAGCCGCGCAGCGCGCGCGACCGGGCGACCTCGACGGCGTCGATCGCGGCCGGCGAAGCCGGCGGGGGAGGTGCGGGAGGAATGGGCGGAAAGGCGAAGTCGCGAGGCGCGGAGGCTGGCGAAGGATCGTCGTTCACGGTTCGATCGATTGTATGCAGGCGATCACCGCTTCCAGCCCCGGTGCGGCCTCGACGACGCGGCGGAAGCCGAGGCTGCGGGCGCGTGCGGCGATGCGCGGGTGGGTCGCCACCGCCCGCGCCGCGCGCCAGTGCCCGGCGCCGGCGGCCTGCTCGAGGTTGGCGATAGCCTCCGAGCTGCTGAACAGCCAGATTGCATCGGCATCGGCGATCGCGGCGTCGAGCCGATCGCGCCCGGCGCCGGCGAAGCTCGGCGCCAGGCGCCGGTAGGCGCTCACCCTGTCGACCCGCGCGCCGGCGCCGACGAGGCGCTCGGCGAGCCAGTCGCGGCCGCCGTCGCCGCGAACGACGAGAACGCGAGCACCGCGCCAATCGCGGCCTTGGAGGCGCGCCCAGAGCGATTCCGAATCGAACTGCGGCGCGTCGGCGGCCGGCCTGACGATCGCCGCCGCGGCAACGCCGGCCTCGCGCAGCGCTTCGGCAGTGCCGCTGCCGGGCGCGCCGGCCTGCGTGGCGTCCGGCCATGCAGCGCCAGGCGGGCGCGCGGCGAAGAAGTGCAGCACCGCATTGACGCTCACGAAGACGACCAGGTGAAAGGCCGCCAGTTCGGCCCACGCCGAGCGCGCGGCCGCCGCATCGGCGGGCGGCGCGATCTCGATCAGCGGCAGCGCCTCGGCGGCGATGCCGCGCTCGCGCAGCCGCTCGACCCAGGGCCCGGCCTGCTCGGCGGGGCGAGTGATGAGGACGCGCGGCGGCCGCGCCGAGGTCACGGCGGATCGGCGCTGGCGCCGAGTCGTTCCGCCGCGGCGAGATAGGGTGCCGCGCCTGCGGCGAGCAGTGATTGCGCCGCAGCGCGGCCGAGCGCCTCGGCCGCGCTCTCGTCGGCGACCGCGCCGGCGTTGCGCGCGCGCAGGAGCGGCGCGCTTCGTTCGCACGGATGGCCGACTGCCGCATCGAGCTCGAGCGTC
>JBDSLQ010000098.1:0-8536 GCA_039916285.1 Caldimonas sp. | reverse complement strand
CTAGGGTCGAACCGCACCGCCGGCAGTTCCGGAGGCGCCCTTCATCAGCGCCATCGCGGTGCCGACCAGCGCCGACACCTCGCTCATGTTGCCCGGCACGATCATCGTGTTGTTCTTCTGCGCCAGCTGCGCGTATGCCTCGACGGCTTTCTCGGCCACCTTCAACTGCACCGCCTGCTCGCCGCCCGGCTCGCGGATCGCCGCGGCGACCTGCCGGATCGCGTTCGCGGTGGCCTCGGCGACGGCGACGATCGCCGCCGCCTGACCCTGCGCGGTGTTGATCTCGGCCTGCTTCTCGCCCTCGGAGCGCGCGATGGAGGCCTCGCGCTCGCCGGTGGCAATGTTGATCTGCTCCTGGCGCCGTCCTTCGGACGCCGCGATCAGCGCTCGCTTTTCGCGTTCAGCGGTGATCTGCGCCTGCATCGAGTGCAGGATCGCCGCCGGCGGCGTCAGGTCCTTGATCTCGTAGCGCAGGACCTTCACGCCCCAGGTCAGCGCGGCCTCGTCGAGCGCGTTGACGACCGACGCGTTGATCAGGTCGCGTTCCTCGAAGGTCTTGTCGAGTTCCATCTTGCCGATCACGCTGCGCAGCGTGGTCTGTGCCAGCTGCGTGATCGCGATGAGGTAGTCGCTGCTGCCATAGCTGGCGCGCATCGGGTCGGTGACCTGGAAGTACAGGATGCCGTCGACCTGCAGCTGCGTGTTGTCCTTGGTGATGCAGACCTGGCTCGGCACGTCGAGCGGCACTTCCTTGAGTGAATGTTTGTAGGCCACGCGCTCGACGAACGGGATCAGGAACTTCAGGCCCGGGGTGAGCGTGCGGTCGTACTTGCCCAGGCGCTCGATCACCCAGGCCTGCTGCTGCGGCACGATCTTGAACGTGCGCACGACGAAGATGATGGCGACGACGAGGAGGATCAGCGCAATTTCCATGGCGGGGCGGTCTCGGTGATGGTGGGTGGGTTCAGGATCCGGGGGGTCAGGCGATCGGCGATACCGACAGCTGGCTGCCGTGCACGGCGACGATGCGGTGTTGCCCGGGCGCCGGCGTGCCGACGCCGGCATAACGCACCGACCACTGCGCGCCACGGTACGGCACGCGTGCGGAGCCGTCGGCCTGCCAGGCCGAGACGTAAAGCGTCTCGCCGATGTCGAGCAGCACGTCCGGATTGGACGCGACGGGGGCCGAACGCGGTGTGCGCGCGCGCTTGAAGTGCCAGACGGCGGTCGCGCCCCCGCCAGCCAGCGCGGCGACGGCGATCTGCGTCGTGGCGCCGAAGCCGGCGTGGGCGACGAGTGCCGCCGCAACCGCGCCGATCGCGAACATCAGCAGGTAGAAAGTGCCACTCGCGAGCTCGACCGCCACCAGCCCGCCGGCAATCAACCACCACCAGGTCGAAGCGCTCCAGTCCATGCGTCAGGCCTTTCGCGCCCTGGGTCGAACCGCCTTGCGCGGGGAATCACCGGACGTCGCAACGAGTGTAGCCAGATGCAGCGCGTCTGCGCGGCCGCGCGGTCGGCATGCGCGCCCGGCGGCGGCGCCTACACTGCGCGCTTTCAGCGTTTCCGCCTCCCGGCCGGAGAGCCTTGTCCATGCAGCGCTTCCACTTTCCCATCGTCATCATCGACGAAGACTTCCGCAGCGAGAACACCTCGGGGCTGGGCATTCGTGCGCTCGCGCAGGCGATCGAGAAGGAAGGCTTCGAGGTCCTGGGCGCGACCAGCTACGGCGACCTGAGCCAGTTCGCGCAGCAGCAAAGCCGCGCCAGCGCCTTCATCCTGTCGATCGACGACGAGGAGTTCAAGGGCGGCCCGGACCTCGATCCGGTGGTCCTCAACCTGCGCCGGTTCATCGAGGAAATCCGGTTCAAGAACGCCGACATCCCGATCTACATCTACGGCGAGACGCGCACCTCGGAGCACATCCCGAACGACGTGCTGCGCGAGCTGCACGGCTTCATCCACATGTTCGAGGACACGCCGGAGTTCGTCGCGCGCCACATCATCCGTGAGGCCAAGAGCTACGTCGACGGCCTGGCGCCACCGTTCTTCAAGGCGCTGATGGAGTACGCGCAGGACGGCTCGTACTCATGGCACTGCCCGGGGCATTCGGGCGGCGTGGCGTTCCTCAAGAGCCCGGTCGGTCGCATGTTCCACCAGTTCTTCGGCGAGAACATGCTGCGCGCCGACGTCTGCAACGCGGTCGAGGAACTGGGCCAGCTACTCGACCACACCGGTCCGGTGGCGGCGAGCGAACGCAACGCGGCGCGCATCTTCAACGCCGACCATTGTTTCTTCGTCACCAACGGCACCAGCACCAGCAACAAGATGGTCTGGCACCACACGGTGGCGCCGGGCGACGTGGTCGTGGTCGACCGCAACTGCCACAAGAGCATCCTGCACTCGATCATCATGACGGGCGCGGTGCCGGTGTTTCTAACGCCGACGCGCAACCACTACGGCATCATCGGCCCGATCCCGGAGAGCGAGTTCTCGCGCGAGACGATCGAGCGCAAGATCGCCGCCAACCCGCTGCTGGCCGGCGTCGACCCGAAGACGGTGCGGCCGCGCATCCTGACGCTGACGCAGAGCACCTACGACGGCGTGCTCTACAACACCGAGACGATCAAGCGCAAGCTGGACGGCTACGTCGACACACTTCACTTCGACGAGGCCTGGCTGCCCCACGCGGCGTTCCACCCGTTCTACGGCAGCTTCCACGCAATGGGCAAGAAACGCGTGCGGCCGCAGCAGGCGATGGTCTACGCCACGCAAAGCACCCACAAGCTGCTCGCCGGCCTGTCGCAGGCCTCGCAGGTGCTGGTGCAGGACTCGCAGACGGTGCGGTTGGACCGCCACCTCTTCAACGAGGCCTACCTGATGCACACCAGCACGTCGCCGCAGTACGCGATCATCGCGTCGTGCGACGTCGCCGCGGCGATGATGGAGCCGCCCGGTGGCACCGCGCTGGTCGAGGAAAGCCTGAAGGAGGCGCTCGAGTTCCGGCGCGCGATGCGCAAGGTCGAGAAGGACTTCGGGAGCGACTGGTGGTTCAAGGTCTGGGGACCGGACAAGCTGGCCGCCGAGGGCATCGGTACCCAGTCCGACTGGGTGCTCGGCGCGAAGTCGAAGTGGCACGGGTTCGGCACCCTGGCGGCCGGCTTCAACATGCTCGACCCGATCAAGTGCACGATCATCACGCCGGGGCTGGCGGTGAACGGTCGCTTCGACAAGACCGGCATCCCGGCCAGCATCCTGACCAAGTTCCTCGCCGAGCACGGCGTCGTGGTCGAGAAGACCGGGCTGTATTCCTTCTTCATCCTGTTCACGATCGGGATCACGAAGGGACGCTGGAACACGCTGCTGACCGCGCTGCAGCAGTTCAAGGACGACCACGACCGCAACCAGCCGCTGTGGCGCATCCTGCCGGAGTTCTGCGCCCAGTTCCCGCGCTACGAGCGCATGGGCCTGCGCGACCTGTGCCAGTCCATTCACGACGCCTACGCCAAGGGCGACATCGCCCGCCTGACGACCGAGATGTACCTGTCGGATCTGCACCCGGCGATGAAACCGAGCGATGCCTACGCGCGCATCGCGCACCGCGATACGGAGCGGGTCGGCATCGATGCGCTGGAAGGGCGCATCACGACCGCGCTGCTGACGCCGTACCCGCCTGGCATCCCGCTGCTGATCCCGGGCGAGCGCTTCAACCGCAAGATCGTGCAGTACCTGAAGTTCACGCGCGACTTCAACGCCGCGTTCCCCGGCTTCGACACCGACGTGCACGGCCTGGTCGAGATCGAGGACGAGGGGGCCCCGGCGGGCGCGCCGCGGCGCTACTACGTGGACTGCGTCAAGGCCTGAGCCGCCTGCGAAGGGGCAACGGCACGACAGCAGGCGGCGCGAAAGGCCGCCGGTCCCTGCTCAGTCGGCGGGGGCGCCGCCGCCAAGTCCGCCGACGATCCGGCTGTAGCCACCGTCCACGTGGGTGATCTCGCCGGTGACGCCGGCCGCGAGGTCCGACAGCAGGAAGGCGGCGACGTTGCCGACGTCGTCGATCGTCACGTTACGGCGCAGCGGCGACTGGCTGGCCACGACCTCGAGGATCTTGCCGAAACCCTTGATGCCCGACGCCGCGAGCGTCTTGATGGGGCCGGCCGAGATGCCGTTCACGCGCACGCCCCGTGGCCCCAGGCTGCTGGCGAGGTAGCGCACGCTGGCCTCGAGCGAGGCCTTCGCCAGGCCCATCGTGTTGTAGTGCGGCACCACCCGTTTGGCTCCCAGGTAGCTCAGCGTCAGCAGCGCGGCGCCCGGGTTCAGCCGCGGCAGCAGCGCCTTGGCCAGTGCCGGAAAGCTGTAGCTGGAGATGTCGTGCGCGATGCGGAAGCCTTCGCGCGACAGGCCGTCGAGGAAGTCGCCGGCGATGGTCTCGCGCGGCGCGAAGCCGATCGCATGCACGAAGCCGTCGAAGGCTGGCCAGGCCGCGCCGAGTTCTTCGGCCAGCGCGGCGATGCGGGCGTCGTCGCTGACGTCGCAGTCGAAGATGAGCGACGAGTCGAGCTCGCGCGCGAACTCGGTGATGCGGTCTTTGAAGCGCTCGCCGGCGTAGCTGAAGGCGAGTTCGGCGCCTTCGCGACGGCAGGCCAGGGCAATGCCGTAGGCGATCGACCGGTTGGACAGCACGCCGGTGATCAGGAGGCGCTTGCCGGCGAGGAATCCCATGGTGGCTTCCGACGTTTGGACGTCCGCAGGCGGACCGAGCCGGCGATTCTGGCATGCGCACCGGGGCCGGAGGGTGGCGGCGGACCCGTCGGCTTGCCCGGGTTATGCGCCCTGGCTATAATGCGCATTTCCCGAAGTAGCTGTGTGGGCGGTTCACCTGCCCATTTTTTTTGCGCGGCCGCCGAACGGTCCGCCGTGGCCCGCCGGGCCGGCCTCGCAAGTTTGCGACGGTCCGCCCGGCCGGGGCCCACCCGTTCGGCGCCACGTCGAAGCTGAGATTCTCTTCTTCTTTGAACGCCGAAACTTCCACCGTCGCGATGAACTGGCTGGCCTCCGTGGAGCGCACCGTCACCGGGCTCGGGTACGAGCTGGTGGAGGTCGAGCACGCGGCGCGGGGCCTGCTGCGCGTGACGATCGACCGGGTGCCCGGCACGCGCTACCCGACGCGCGGCGCGGCGCTCGTGCCTCAGGACGCCGACGCCGACGCCGACGCCGACGCCGCTGGCGGTGAGGCCGCTGTGCCTGCCTCGACCGGAAACGACGGCGTCGATGCGGTCACCGTCGAGGACTGCGAGCGCGTCACGCGCCAGCTGCAGTACGTGCTCGAGGTCGATGGCGTGGACTACCAGCGGCTGGAGGTGTCGTCGCCCGGACTGGACCGGCCGCTGAAGCGCGAGGCCGACTACCGGCGCTTCGCCGGCGAGCCGGTACGGGTGACGTTCAAGCTGCCGTTCCAGGGCCGCAAGGGCTGGAGCGGCGTGCTGCGCGCTCAAGGTGACGGCTGGCGGCTCGAACTCGATGAGGGGCAGGGCGGCGGCAAGGACGCGGAGCCGGGCGCCCGCTCGCTCGACTTCCGCCTGGACGAGGTGCGCGAGGCGCGCCTCGTGCCGGTACTGGATTTCAAGGGCCGCAAGGCACGCAAGGCCGCCGGCACGACCGGCGCGGAGCACGACGCCGCGGCGTCGCCGGCGGCGCATGCCGGGGTACATGGAGGTCTGGAGCGATGAACCGCGAATTGCTGATGCTGGTGGACGCCATTTCGCGCGAGAAGAGCGTCGAGCGGGACGTGGTCTTCGGTGCCGTCGAGGCGGCACTGGCCTCGGCCACGAAGAAGCTGCACGGTGGCGAAGTCGAAATCCGTGTGACGGTCGATCGCGAGACCGGCGCCTACGAATCGTTCCGCCGCTGGCTCGTCGTGCCCGACGCCGCCGGGCTGCAGAACCCGGACGCCGAGGAAATGTTGTCCGACGCGCTCGACCGCATCTCCGACATCGAGGAAGGTGACTTCATCGAGGAGGCGATCGACTCGGTGCCGATCGGTCGCATCGGCGCGCAGGCCGCCAAGCAGGTGATCCTGCAGAAGATCCGCGACGCCGAACGCGAGCAGCTGCTGAACGACTTCATGTCGCGCGGCGACAAGATCTTCGTGGGCACGGTCAAGCGGCTCGACAAGGGCGACCTTATCGTTGAGAGCGGCCGGGTCGAGGGCCGCCTGCGCCGCACCGAGATGATCCCGAAGGAAAACCTGCGCAGCGGCGACCGCGTGCGGGCCGTGATCCTGGGCGTCGACGAGACCCAGCGCGGCCCGCAGATCATGCTGTCGCGCAGCGCGCCGCAGTTCATGATGGAGTTGTTCGCACAGGAAGTACCCGAGATGGAGCAGGGCCTGCTCGAGATCAAGAGTTGCGCCCGCGACCCTGGCTCGCGTGCCAAGATCGGCGTCGTCTCGCACGACCGCCGGGTCGACCCGATCGGCACCTGTGTCGGCGTGCGCGGATCGCGCGTCAACGCGGTGACGAACGAGGTCGCCGGCGAGCGCGTCGACATCGTGCTGTGGTCCGAGGATCCGGCGCAGTTCGTGATCGGCGCGCTTGCGCCGGCCAACGTGGTGTCGATCGTCGTCGACGAGGAGCGCCATGCGATGGACGTCGTCGTCGACGAGGAAAACCTCGCGATCGCGATCGGTCGCGGCGGCCAGAACGTGCGCCTGGCCAGCGAGCTGACCGGCTGGCGCATCAACATCATGACCGCCGAGGAGTCCCAGGCCAAGCACGCCGAGGAATCCGACTCGGTGCGCGCGTTGTTCGTCGAGAAGCTCGACGTCGACGTCGAAGTGGCCGACATCCTGATCGCCGAAGGCTTCGGTTCTCTCGAAGAGATCGCCTACGTGCCGCTGCAGGAGATGCTCGAGATGGAATCCTTCGACGAAGGCACGATCACCGAGCTGCGCACCCGCGCGAAGGACGCGCTACTGACGATGGAGATCGAGCGCGAGGAGAAGGTCGACGAGGTCTCGCAGGACCTGCGTGACCTCGAACTCGACGGCCAGGGCCTGCCGCCGGACCTGATCGCCAAGCTCTCCGATGGCGGCATCCACACGCGCGACGACCTCGCGGACCTGGCCGTCGACGAGCTGACCGAGCTGACCGGCGTCGAGGATGCGCAGGCGCGCGAACTGATCATGAAGGCACGCGAGCACTGGTTCACTGCCTGAACCCGAAATCGCAGCCTCCAAGCCCTAGGAACAGAGATACATGGCCGTCATTACCGTCGCACAGTTCGCCGAGCAGCTCAAGCGCCCGACTGCAGCGCTGATCGAGCAGTTGGCCTCGGCCGGCGTGCCGAAGGCGTCGCCGGAGGATGCGCTGACCGAAACCGACAAGGAGCGCCTGCTCGAGTTCCTGCGCAGCGCGCACGGTACCTCCGGGTCCGAGCGCAAGAAGATCACGCTGACGCGCAAGTCGACGACCGAGATCAAGCAGGCCGACTCGAGTGGCAAGGCGCGCACGATTCAGGTCGAGGTGCGCAAGAAACGGGTTTTCGTCAAGCGCGACGACACGAGCGGCGTCGACGACGCGGCGGCCTCCGCCGCGGCGGAGGCGGCGGAAGCGGCCGAACTGCAGCGGCGCGAAGTCGAAGCCCAGCGTGAGGCCGAGGAGCTGCGGCGCGAGGAAGAGGCACTCGCCGAGAGCCGGCGCCAGCGTGAGGAGCAGGAACGTCTGGCGCGCGAGGCGGCTGAGGCCGAAGCGGCGGAGGCCGAGCGCGTGCGGGCCGAGGCCGAACGGTCGGCTGCCGAAGTGGCGTCCACCAAGGCGAGCACCAAGGCGGCCACCAAGACGGCCCCCAAGGCACCCGCGGAGCCGGTGAAGGCAGCGGAAGTCTCCGGCGCCCCGGCAACCGCGGCGCCCGCGGCGGCCGCCCCCAAGCCGGTGCTGCGGCGCGTGGTCAAGGGCAGCGAGAACGAGGACGCGCAACGCCAGGCAGAACTCGAGAAGCGCCGCAAGGCGGCCGAGGCCGAGGCGGCGGCGATCCGGGCGATGATGTCGCAGCCGCGCAAAGTCATGCTCGCGAAGAAGCCCGAGGAGCCTGCGAAGCCGGAGGCCGCCAAGGACGTAATCAAGGGCACGATTCACAAGCCCAAGGGCGCACCGGGCGCCGGCGCACCTGGCAGCATTGCCAAGCCGGGCGACAAGAAGAACGTCAAGAGCGAGAAGCTGTCGTCGAGCTGGGCCGACGATGCCGCCAAGAAGCGCGCGCTGAAGACGCGCGGCGACAGTGGTGGCCGCCCGGGTTGGCGCGCGCCGCGCGGCGGCCGTCGCGACGGCCGCGCCGGCAACGGTGAGACCAGCTACACGGCACCGGCCGAGTTCGTGGCGCAGGAAGTGCACGTGCCGGAGACGATCAGCGTCGCCGACCTCGCGCACAAGATGAGCGTCAAGGCCAGCGAGGTCATCAAGCAGAT
Organism: Caldimonas sp.; assembly: GCA_039916285.1. Classification (GTDB taxonomy): domain Bacteria; phylum Pseudomonadota; class Gammaproteobacteria; order Burkholderiales; family Burkholderiaceae_C; genus Schlegelella_A. The sequence continues at coordinate 72 of JBDSLQ010000098.1, read as the reverse complement.
GATGAAGCTGGGGCAGATGGTCACCATCAACCAGCAGCTCGACCAGGAGACGGCGATGATCGTCGTCGAGGA
>JBDSLQ010000097.1:0-4396 GCA_039916285.1 Caldimonas sp. | reverse complement strand
TCGCGCTCAGGTGGGCGCCGGCGGAATGGCCGCCGACGGCGACGCGTTTCGGGTCGCCGCCGTGCGCGCCGATGTGGCCGAGCGTCCAGGCGAGCGCGGCGCGGGACTGGCGCGTGATCTCGTCGATGGTCACTCTCGGGCAGAGCGAGTAGTCGATGACGACGGTGGTGATGCCGAGCGCGACGGGACCGAGCGCGACGAAGCTGTGGTCCTTGGCCGAGAAGGCGCGCCAATAGCCGCCGTGGATGAAGACGAACACCGACGCGTTTGGCCGCGCGGCGGGGAAGATGTCGAGCTTCTCGTCGGGCGTCGGGCCGTACGGGACGTCGTAGACGCCGGCGAGCCGCGCCCGCGCCTCGGTGCTGCGCTCGCCGTAGCCGCGCATGAGCGCCTCGGCGCCGGCGACGCGCAGACTCGGCTTGTACTCGGCATCGATCTCGTCGGCGCTCTTGAAATCGCGGTACAGCGAGGCGGCGGTCATGGCACGAGTCTAGGGCTCTGTCCCACGATGGGAGGCGGCCAGCGCCCGGTGTCCAGCGCCTAGACTTGCGCCAGCGGCCGCCGAGACGACGCCGCCCGAACGCTCACCAGAAGAGGCCCCGATGGACGTCAGCGCACTCGTCGAGCCGGACCGTGTCCACAAGACGGTCTACACCGACCGGCAGATCTTCGACCGCGAGATGGAGCTCATCTGGGAGCGCATCTGGGTCTATTGCGGCCATGAGTCGCAGGTGCCGAAGGTCGGCGACTACCACGCGGTGACTATCGGGCGCCAGCCGATGGTCATGATCCGCCAGCCCGACCGCAGTGTGCAGGTGCTCTACAACCGTTGCCCGCACCGCGGCGTGCAGGTCGTCGGCAACCTGAAGGGCAACACCGGCAGCGCCTTCGTGTGCTCGTACCACGCCTGGAGCTTCCACCTCGACGGCAGCGTGCGCGCGATCCCGCTCGCCAAGGGCTACGAAGGCACGCGCATGACCAAGGACAACCCGGATTGCGGCATGAAGCGCGCTGCCCGCGTCGCCAGCTACCGCGGCTTCGTCTTCACGAGCCTGGTCGACGAAGGGCCGTCGCTCGAGGAGTTCCTCGGAGAAGCCAGGATCGCCTTCGACGACATGTGCGACCGCTCGCCGCTCGGCGAGGTCGAGGTCGTGCCGATCTGCCATCGCGTCATGCAGCACTCGAACTGGAAGTTCTTCATGGAGAACCAGCTCGATGCGCTCCATCCCTCGGTCACGCACCAGTCGACCGGCATCTCCGCCGGCCGGGTCGAGAAGCGCCTCAAGGCCGAGACGGGCGCGGCGCCGCTCTACTACCACTACCTGTCGACCTTCGCGTCGAGCTTCGAGCAGTGGGAGTCCGTGCAGACGATCAACTTCCCGCGCGGCCACGGCATCCTCAAGGCCTACATGGGACTGCGCCCGCGCGATCCCGACACGCTCGAATACGAGGCGCTGCTGAAGAAAGCCTACGGCGAAGCGAAGACCGAGGAGTACCTCTCGCGCAGCATCCACCACGTCCTCGTCTATCCCTATCTCTCGGTGCAGTCGCCGCTGCAGCAGCTGCGCTGTCTGCGCCCGCTGGGTCCCGACAAGACGATGTCGGAGATCTGGCACTTCCGCTTGAAGGGCGCGCCCGAGGCGATCTACCGCAGGAGCCTCTGGTACTACAACCTCGTCAACTCGCCGGCGACCATGATCAACGCCGACGATCTCGAGAACTGGACCAAGGGCCAGTGGGGCCTGCAGTCGAACGGCGGCGACTGGGTCAGCTTTCACCGCTGGTTCGGCGACGACCGCGAGGAGAACGGCGTCACCTACTCGAACCACGGGACCTCGGAAGCGGTGATGCGCAACCAGTTCAAGGCATGGGCCGGCTACATGCAGGGCGCGTGAGGAGGCGACGATGGGCAACGCGAAAGACAGCGGCGTGACCGGCGCCATCCCGACTGCGGGTCCGGATTTCGAGCACCTGCTCGCACAAGAGGTCGTGATCGAGGCCGGCGATGCGGCGCCGACGGGCGCGCAACGGGTCGCGCCCGATCACTCGCCGCGCGCGGCGGCCGGCACCGTCGACAGCGTTGCCGACTCGCTGCCCAAGCCGGGTCAGATCATCGCCGGCGACGTTCAGCGCGAGGTCGAGCAGTTCCTCTACCGCCAGGCCGAGCTTCTCGACGGCAAGCACTGGCAGGCGTTCATCGATCTCTTCGCGGACGACGGCGTCTACTGGATGCCGGTGACGCGCGAGCAGACCGAGTGGGAAGGATCGCCCTCGATCTTCGCCGAGGACAGGCTGATGATGGAGATCAGGAAAGGCCGGGTCTCGCACCCGAACGCGTGGTCGCAGGCGCCGATGTGGGAGACCAACCACCTGGTCAGCCACGTCGCCCTCGAGGCGGCGACGGCAACGACGATCGAGGTGCGCTCGCGCTTTCACATGATGGAGCTGCGGCGCGACCAGGTGCGGCACTTCGGCGGCAGCTACCGTCATACGCTGGTGCGCGACGGCGCCGGTGCGCTGCGCATCAAGCTGCAGAGGGTCGACCTGTTCAACTCTCAGGCGCCGTTCGACTACGTCCTCCAGGTCTGGGTCTGAATAGGGACAGCCCGACCTTCGGGAAGGCCGAGACGAGCCGCCGCCTCACCGTTCTGCTCAAGCCGGTCGCACCCGACCTGCTGGCGGAAGCGATTGCGAAAGCGCTGCGCTGAAAAAGGGGCTTGGGGCAAGCTCCTACAATTTCGTGATGCGCGCAGATCCGATCCGGCTTGCCGAGCTGCGCCGCCTGATGATTCTCGATTCGTCGCCGGAGCGCGATTTCGACAACCTCACCGGCGTGCTGGCGTCGAGCCTCGAAGTCCCGATCGCGATGGTCAACCTTCTCGACGAGCGGCGCGACTGGTTCAAGTCGCGCGTCGGCCTGGCGCAGGGCGAGTCGCCGGCGGCGACGTCGTTCTGCGAAGCGTTCTTCCACTCGGCCGACGATGCGATCGTGGTCGAGGACACGACCCGCGACGAGCGCTTCCGCGAGCACCCGCTGGTGATCGGCGCGCCGCACGTTCGCTTCTATGCCGCGGCCCGGCTCGTCGTCGCGGGCCAGACCGTCGGCACGCTGTGCGCCTACGACCTGAAACCGCGCCGAATCCCGGCCGACCGGCTAATGCAGCTGCAGACGCTTGCCAGCGCCGTCGTCGACCTCCTGAGACAGCGGAAAACACTCCTTGCCGCGTCGCCATGACTTCATCCCTTTCGCGTCTCGCCCGAGCGCGGCGTCAACGCGCTCTACGAGCTCTCGCACCAGGTGCTGCAGATGAAGGACCTGTCGCAGAACGAGCGCGGCCTGAAGCTGAACTGGACCGTGTCGAGCGCCGGCAGCAACCGCAACGTCATCCCCGGCACGGCGACGGCGCAAGCCGACGCGCGCGCGCTGAAGGTGTCCGACTTCGACGGGCTCGAGAAGTCGCTGCGCGAGCGCATCCGCAACAAGCTGCTGCCGGATTCCAAGGTCGAGCTGAAGTTCGAGCTCCGCAGGCCACCGCTCGAGCCGACGCCGGCCGGCCGCAAGCTCGCCTCCCACGGCAAGGCGGTCTACGCGGAGCTGGGCTTGCCGATGACGGTGGCCGAGGTCGCGACCGGCGGCGGCACCGATGCCGCCTTCGCCGCGCTGCAGTCGCGCGGCGCGGTGATCGAAGGGCTCGGCCTGAGCGGCTTCGGCGCCCATTCGAACGATGCCGAGTACGTGCAGCTCGTCACCGTCGTCCCGCGCCTGTACCTCGCCGCGTGCCTGGTCATGGACGTGTCGGACGGCAAGGCCGCACTGCGCCAGGCCGGGCGAAGCGTACGATGGCCTCCGCAGCGACCACCGAAGGACCCCCATGAGCGACTACGCGACGGCGACCGGACACGACATCACGATCGTCGAGACCACCGACCAAAACGAGGTCCGGTACTGGTGCGATTCGCTCGGCTGCACGGAAGCGCAATTGCGCGAGGCGGTCGTCGCCGTAGGAACATCGCCGGCGACCGTTCGCGCATTTCTGAAGACGTTGAGCGCCCGGGGCGTGTTCTAGGCCCGCTCGCGCGAACCCGCGACCGCGAGGTCGGCCTCCGCTAGTCGAGCCCCAGCCGGATGCGCCGTGCCAGGGCGCCCCACTTCTTCGAGTCAGCGGCGAGCACGGTCGCCGCCTCGCCCGGCGAGCTGCCGACGAGGGTCTGGTCGCCGGCCTTCAGCTTGTCGACGACATCCGGCGCATTCAGCGCGTCGACGAAGGCCTGGCGAAAGCGGGCGACGATCGCGTCCGGAACGCCGCGCGGCGCGAACATGACGAGCGTGAAGTCGGCCTGGTAGCCGGCGACACCCGCTTCGGCGAGCGTCGGTACGTCGGGAAGTGCCGGCGCG
>JBDSLQ010000096.1:0-3019 GCA_039916285.1 Caldimonas sp. | reverse complement strand
GGAAGGTTGTCGGCAGGCGCCATTGAGCCCTGTCGATCGACGCCCATCATCCCTCGAACGCGGGGAATGATGTCAGACCGCAGGCTGCAAACGACCGGTTTTGGTCAGGATCGCGCGATCAGGCTTCGGGTTCCTGCACATCGAAAGGCCACGTCAGCAAGACCTCGTCAGCGACGCGAATCGGGTCGAGGTGGCCCCTGAAGGCGTGGACGGCCTGCGTCAGGTGCAGCAGCTGCGCGGCGGACCCCGGCGCCTTTCGACTTGCCAGGCGCGCGAAGAACGCGTAGTGCCAGGCAAAGCACTCGGTCGGCGACTTCGATTTGATCCCGGGGTGGCCCATCGGATGAAAGCAGGCAAGGACCGTACCGCTGAGAAGCTGACAAATCTTGCCAGGTTGTCAGGTTGCAGTCCGGCGGGGGCGCGCGCTGTGTGCCGCCCGAAACTCAGCTCCGCCCGGAGCGCCGGCTGCGCGGCTGCAACTTGTCGAGCTCGGCGATCTGCTGCTTGAGCAGGATGAGCAAGGAGCGCGCGTGCTCGAGGGGCAGGCGAAGGCCGCTGGTCTCGGGCTGGCCGTCGCGAACCGCCCGCGGCAGCACCGACACATCGATGCCCAACTCGATCATTCCCTTGTCGTGGCGCGCCGACTTCAGGCGCTGCACTTCGATGTCGTAAGTCTTCAAGGGCATCGCGTCCTCGGTTGACGCATCCTACTCAAACGCACGAATCGTGTTCAATGCGGCTTGTCGTCATTTTCTCCGCACCGTGGCGCTCCCAGCATGCAAGCCCTGAAATGAGCGCCGAGGCGCCTCCTCGACTCGGCGATCCCGCATCGCCGATCCCGGCCGAAACCGGCCCGGGCCGCATCGGGCGACGCGCGTCGCTGGGCTCGGTGGCCGCATTGGCGCCGCTGAGCATTCCGGTCTTTCGCCTGCTGTGGAGCACCTGGCTCGCCGCCAACCTTTGCATGTGGATGACCGACGTGGCGGCAGCGTGGACGATGACGACGCTGACGAGCACGCCGATCTGGGTCGCCCTCGTCCAGTCGGCGTCGACGCTGCCGGTGTTCCTGCTCGGTCTGCCGAGCGGCGCGCTCGCCGACATCCTGGATCGCCGGCGCTGGCTGGCGGCGACGCAATTCTGGCTCGCGGCGACGGCGATCGCGCTGTTCGCGGTGACGGCGCTCGGGCTGATGACGACGCCGTTGCTGCTCGTGCTGGTCTTTCTCAACGGCATCGGCCTGGCGCTGCGCTGGCCGGTGTTCTCGGCGATCGTGCCGGAGCTGGTGCCGCGCGAGCAGCTCGCCTCGGCGCTCGCCCTCAACGGCGTGGCAATGAACCTGTCCCGGATCGTCGGCCCGCTCCTCGCCGGCGCCCTCATCGCCAGCGCCGGCAGCGTCTGGGTGTTCGCGCTGAACGCGGTGCTCTCGATACTGTCCGGCATTCTCATCCTGCGCTGGCGCCACGAGCACCGGCCGAGCCCGCTCGGCCAGGAACGGCTCCTCAGCGCGATGCGCGTCGGCGTGCAGTTCGTTCGCCAGTCGCCGCGCCTGCGCGCGGTGCTGCTCCGCGTCTCGATCTTCTTCCTCCACTCGACGGCGCTGCTGGCGCTGCTGCCGCTCATCGCGCGCGGCCTCGCCGGCGGCGACGCAGGCACGTTCACGCTGCTGCTCGCCTGCATGGGCGCCGGCGCGATCATCGCCGTCCTCGCCCTGCCGCGCCTGCGCCAGGCGTTCGGCCGCGACGGCCTCGTCGTCGGCGGCACGGTGCTGCAGTCGGCGGCCACCGTCGTCATGGCCGTCGCGCCGAGCGGCTGGGTTGCAGTGCCGGCGATGCTTTGCGCCGGCATGGCCTGGATCACGGTGGCCAACTCGCTCGCCGTGTCGGCACAGATGTCGCTGCCCAACTGGGTGCGCGCGCGCGGCATGGCGAGCTACCAGATGGCGATCATGGGCGCGAGCGCGCTCGGCGCCGCGCTCTGGGGACAGGTGGCGACAGTCGGCTCGATCCAGACCGCCCTCTTCTCATCGGCGGCAAGCGCCATCCTGCTCATGTTGTTGGCGGTGCGCTTCGTCAGGGACGGCGCCGACGAGGAGGCCGACATGTCGCCCGCGCGGCCCGGCTGGGCGGCGCATCCGACGGGAACGCCGCACGAGAGCGGCCGTGTCGTCACGACCGTCGAATACCTCGTCGACCCGACGCGCGCAGAAGCGTTCGTCGACGTCATGCAGCAGACGCGGCGCGTGCGCCTGAGCGAAGGCGCGATCGGCTGGGAGCTGCTGCACGACATCGGCGAGCCGGCGCGCTTCGTCGAGGAGATCGTCGACGAGTCGTGGACCGAGCACCTGCGCCGCTTCCAGCGCGCGACGGCTGCCGACATCGCCCTGCGCGAGCGGCGCATCGCCTTCCACCAGGGCGAGGAGCCGCCGGTGGTCACGCGCTTCGTGGCCAGGCGATGAGCGCCGAAAGATGCGCCGCGGTCAGTCGTGGCCGACCACCGAGTGCGGCACGTACGGCGCCTCGAGCTCGGCGATGTCGTCCGGCGCGAGCGCGATCGTGAGCGCCGCGACCGCGTCGTCGAGTTGCTCGAGTCGCGTCGCGCCGATGATCGGCGCGGTCACCTCGGGCTTGGCGAGCAACCAGGCGAGCGCGACCTGGGCGCGCGGGCGGCCGAGCCGCGCCGCGACGGCGGCGAGCGCCTCGGCCACCTTGCGATCGGCGTCGGCCGTCTTCGCGTAAAGCGAGCGGCCGAACGCGTCGTTCTCGGCGCGCGCGCTCGTGGCGTCCCACTCGCGCGCGAGCCGGCCGCGGGCGAGCGGGCTCCATGGGATCACGCCGATGCCCTCGGCCTTGCAGAGCGGCAGCATCTCGCGCTCCTCTTCGCGGTAGAGCAGGTTGACGTAGTTCTGCATCGTCGCGAACCGTGCCCAGCCGTGCCTGTCGGAGGCGTGCAACGCCTTCGCGAACTGCCACGCGAACGACGACGACGCGCCGATGTGCAGGGCCTTGCCGGCGCGAACGAC